>CALFDI010000253.1 GCA_937952875.1 uncultured Verrucomicrobiales bacterium | reverse complement strand
GCATCCGGCTCTGTGACAGCACGCTCAGGCAGGACAAACTCGTTCACACCTGTATTTTTTTGAACGAGCTTTAGCCCATGCTGGTAGTCTTGAAATGTCTTACGACAGATCTGAAGGACACTTTGCCCACTCTCCACGCTTAACTCGGCCAGCGCTGACAACGCAGCCTTATCAAAACGAATACTCACCCCATGTTCATCGTGAAACTCTCGGCTGAAGGTCACAGCTTTCTTTTCCGTGCGCTCGATATCAACCATGCGCGCCATATTACGATAGCGTAGAACTTCTTCCTCCGCATTATCTATGAGGTCTGCATCGATCTTCAGATCCGTGACTGATGTGCCCGGCAGTTCATACTTAAAATCCCGTAGTAATCGCTCAGTCACAGTCATGAGTGCACGTGCTCCTGTATTTTCTTTAGCGGCGAGCTGAGCTATTCGCTGTATCGCTGATTCATGGAAGCTGGCGTTTATCCCATAGGCTTCGAATTCGCGCTCATACTGCCTGAGCAAGCTGCCTTCAGATTCTTGCATGATCTTAACAAAATCACCTGCAGTCAGCTTCTCACAAATCACCCGAACGGGAAGACGCCCAATAAACTCAGCCTCGAACCCATAGTCTATAAAGTCCTGAGTCGTGACTTGCTTAAATACTTCTCCATCCAGAAGAGACGGAGTGATGTCCGCCTGAAATCCCATGCGAGAGCTTCGCGTGCGGGACTCGACGATCTTCTCTAAGCCGGAGAACGCACCGCTCACGATGAAGAGAATATGCCGTGTATTAACCGTGCCCTTTTGCTTTTTACCGCCGCGCTGCATTTCCATCATCGCCTGCATCTGGCTGCGCATATCCATAGGATTCCGCACTGAAACTTCCGTCTCTTCCATGAGCTTGAGAAGCGTGGTCTGCACTCCACGTCCGCTGACATCACGCCCGCCGCTTGAGGCTCTACTGGCCAGTTTATCAATCTCGTCTATGTAAATAATGCCATACTCCGCGAGCTGAACATCGCCATTTGCCTGAGTGACGAGGTCTCTGACGAGATCATCCACATCTCCGCCAACATATCCTGTTTCAGAGAATTTGGTCGCATCGGCTTTGACAAATGGCACGCCCATCAGCTCGGCAATGTGCTTGATGAGATAGGTCTTCCCCACGCCCGTCGGACCGACGACCATGACGTTCTGTTTTTGAAATTCGACTCCTTGCGGAAGCTTCCCATTTTCCTTTTCTACACCACGTAGATACTTGGCGTGATTATAGTGATCACAGACTGCTATGGAGAGTGCTTTCTTAGCCTCATCCTGCCTAATAACGAAGCGATCTAAATGCGCCTTGATCTCTCTAGGAGTGTAGTGAAAGTCAAAGATCCGATCGAGAATCTCTTCATTAGACTCATCTTCCTCTACAGGATCCGCAGGGCCTGCAGCTGCATTCATCCCTGGGATAGGAATAGAAACTCCGCCTAATTTCTTGAAAAAATCCTTCAACCCATCAGGTAAATCATCACCTGGGTCTTTCGTTTTTTTCTCGTCGTCTTTATCAGAACTTTGCATGTCTCAGTGTCGCTGTATTTTTCGATCTCGCAAGGGATCATGACCTCTTCCACCAGCTCTTTTTCGGACGAGCGATCACCTCTCCATTCAATGCCGCTGAGAAGTCAGCATAGCTCGCAAAGCGATCAGCCTTCTCAAATGCCATCGCGCGATCTATCGCCTCAGCGACGTATGGCGTGACCCATGGCGCAGTGATGACGAGCGGCTTTATCACGCGCTTAGCTGCTATGAGCGTCGCGGGATGTCTTGATTCCTCATGAGTCGAGGGTGCTCCCGCTAGGGCGTGGTATAGCGATGCAGCTAAGGCATACATATCGCTGCGAAAGTCCTCATCCCCGCCGGTCAATGCCTCTGGCGCAGTGTAGTAGGGAGTCGCCCAGATTTCTTCTGCTTGGGCCTCCCCTTGTTCCGTGGCGAGAGCTAGCCCGAAGTCGACGATCTTAGCCCGCCCTTTTTCATCATACAGAATATTTCCTGGCTTAAGATCACGGTGAATCATCCCCAGCTCTTGAGCTGCGACTAGGCCGCTGATTACTTCCTGCGCCAGCTTACAGACCTCAGCTTCTCCGAGCTTCTTCCGGATCGCTATCTGCGCCTCCATAGAACCTCCTGAGAGTAACTCCATGACCATAAAAAAGCGCCCGAAAGCCTGCCCAACTGTGAAGACTTTCACAACATGAGGGTGATTCAAGCCAGCTGTCATCTCAGCCTCTTTTTCAAATTCTGCCATACGCTTTTCACTCTGACAGTATTCCGCATTTAAAATCTTCACGACGACGGTGCGGTCGAGCACTTCATCATACGCCGCGTAGATCATGCTCATTCCACCGATACCCTGCTGCTTTTGTAGCTTATACCGGCCGAATTCGTATTGCACATGAGTCGGCTGCCCACAGAGTGGACATTCCACATTGTCAAAAGGGGCTAAGCCAGTGACATCAAGCTGGCCCTGACAGGACTGACAGTTTGAAAAGTAAGGGGCTTCCGTGCTCACAGCGTGGAAACTAACCTCCAACATCCGCGAGGAAACCCCAAAAACGAAAAAAGCTGACGCGCCCGATACACAGACACGTCAGCTTATTATAAAATGATTACTAGCAGATTAGTATCGGCGAGCCTTTTCCTGCTCTGTGCCAACGACATAGCCTGCTCCACCGCCGAGAGCTGCACCGATCGCAGCGCCTGTTCCTGTATTTCCAGAGTCTTTTCCGATGAGAGCACCCGCAGCTCCACCTATGAGAGCCCCTGTTGCAGCCTGATTCTGAGCATTTGTGGCGTAATTTTGGCAACTGCTGAGAAGCGATACGCTAGCTGCCAGA
>CALFDI010000252.1 GCA_937952875.1 uncultured Verrucomicrobiales bacterium | reverse complement strand
GCGAAGGCGATCGTCCAGGCGTTGTGCGTCGCGACACCATCAATGGTGGTCTGAGCTGTTCCAGTCTTTCCGCAGATACTGACATTTGGCAGAGCTGAGCGTTTACCAGTGCCCTTCTGCTCATTGACAGCCATATACATTCCTTTGCGGATACGGGCGAGTTGCTCTTCTGTGACTCCGTGCTGGAGGAGGTCGATGCGGAGATTCGGTTGGTCTTCGATCAATACTCCGTTGGCAGGGTGGACGACCTGTTTGACAATCCGTGGCTCATACATGCGTCCACCGTTCGCGACGGCGCAGAGGAAGTTGCAAATCTGTAGTGGTGTTGCCGCTGTTTCACCTTGCCCGATTGAGAGAAAGGCCTGCTCGACAGGTGTGAATGGAGTGCCGAAGCCTTTCTTACGGGTCCAGTCACGGCTACCTGGCAGAATTCCTTTTTTCTCAGATGGGAGGCGAATTCCTGTCTGATTCCCAAAGCCGAAGAGGCTGAAGCTCTTCACCATGCCGGCGCCGCCAATTTGATTGGCCATTTTATAAAAGTAGGGATTACAGGATTGCTGAATGGCTTCTTCGAGAGAAAGCGGTCCATGTTTCCCGTCGAACATATTATAGATCCAGCAGCCTGCTGAGTGCTTGCCATATTGCACGTAGCCATCACAGACGAGCTTTGGTCCATCCATGCCATTCATGAATCCGGCTACGGCTGTTGGGATTTTAAAAGTTGAGCCGGGAGCGAACGGGCTCATGGCTTTATTTGTGAATGGGCCAGCTTTGTTCTTATTATATGCTTTTAAAGTCTCGCTACTGACAGGTGGAATGAAATCGTTCGGGTCGAAATCCGGCACCGAGGCCATCGAGATGATTTCACCTGTATTCACATCCATCACGACGGCTGCAGCCCGACCAGCTCTGCGTAGGACTTTCTCAGTAAGCATCTGGATGCGGGCGTCGATCGTTAGCTCGACAGTGGAACCTTGGCCGGGGAGTTTTTGCTCTCCTGGGAGGTCGACAGTATTCCCCTTGATGTCTTTTAGCATGACGCGAGCTCCTTCGTAGCCGCGTAAGAACTCGTCCATGGTGGCTTCGATGCCTTCGATTCCTCTACTATCGCCCGTATAGTAGTCGAAGCGTTTTTTTGCGTCTTCTGGAATAGCGTCGTTATTCCAGCCTTTGACTTTTCCTAAAATATGCGAGGCAAGTGATCCGTAGGGATAGATGCGTTCTGGTGTGGTTTTTACAGAGACGCCGGGGAGTTCCGAACTGTTCTCAGCGACACGAGCGAATTGCTCGAAGGTGAGGTCATGTCGATAGATGTATGGGACGTGGCCTCTATTTGTGAGATAGTGGACGTCGAATTCCCTTTTGTAGTCTCGTTCGTTAAAGGGCTTTGCTAGATCGAGCTTCTTAAGAGCGGGAATCGTAATGCGGTTCACGATGTCAGTGATCGAGACGATTTCCTTCCCAGTCTCCGGATAGACCTCGAGCGCTGCTAACTCCTCTTCAGTGGCCTCACGCTTCATGCGGCGATAGGCGTTATGAATCTCCTCGAGATTGAAGGACATTTCATAGTTCCGCAGATTCGTCGCAAGTGGGATATTATTCCGATCGACGATCTCACCGCGGACACCGGGGTCACGGACGGAGACTTCCGTCGGAGAAGGCATGTTCGCGAGGAATTCATCCTGCCTCTCGATCTGGAAGGTAAATAGGCGCGAGACGAGAGCTCCGTAACCGACGAGTATGACGGCTGTGAGGAGATAGAGTCTAAAGCGGTATCCAGGTTCCATAAGAAAAGAAGAAGAGAGCTAGTCGATGGAGTAGCGGCGTTTGCGTTTTAGGCCTTCATAAGAAATGATGTAATGACAGGAGTCAGCTAACTTAAAAAGAAACCAGTAAACTAATGGCGAGGCGGCCATAGTGAAGAGTGAGGTGAAAATGATCTTCAGAAGCGTCGGCTCCGTAAAGCTCCAGCGGCCACGCACGAAGAAGATGAGTAAATACTCGATGGTGAGATAGAGGAAAATGGCGAGACCAGTCACGAGTGCGGAGTAGTGCCATTTACCCTGCCTGAAGAGAGGCTGAATACTCAGCATGAGCATCCCCATCATGGCGTAGAGAATGATACTATAGCCGAATGGCAGTGACTCGACCGGTTGAGTGTAAGCTGCGTTTTCAGGTTCTGGGAGGAGGACGTGTTGTGCATCCCAGATGAATCCGCAGATGTAGGCGATGAAGAGCATGCCTGCTGGATTCAATGTGACAGAAATGCAGAGGAAGCAGAGCGGGAGAAGCAGAATTCTCGCATCATAGACGCCACCAATGATCGGCATGAACTGCTGTAACACTGCGGAGAGCAGTATCATAACAATGACGCTAATGAAGTAGAGGGGCACGGAGGAGAGAAGGGGACTTATTCGGGTTTCGTTCCAGTCACGACGAAAACCACATCGAGGTTCTCGAAGTCGACCGAAGGCCGCACAAGTGCTTCTGATTCGGAAGCGCCAGGGATCACGGATTCGACCGTGCCCAAGAGGATATTCGGGGGGAATAGTCCTCCATCCCCTGAGCTGAAGACCCGCATACCGGATCTCACAGGGGCGTCTTTCGAAAGGAAGCGCAAGCTGAGCAGTGGATTCGCATCCAGCTGTCCGCGGCGACCGCTCAGGATTCCGACTTCGTGAGTGCCTTCGACCTTAGCGGCGACTTGACACTTCTCATCGGTGAGCAAAATGACGGGTGACAGGCCTGATTCGGGACTTTCAACCTTCCCGACCAGTCCTGCCGCATTTAGGACAGGGGCATTGAGCGTAATGTCTGACTCACGGCCTCTATCTATGATGATTTTTTGCCACCAAGTAGACGGATTTCTCCGGATGACTCGGGTGGCGGTGACATTGAATGGTGTCTGCTTTTGGAAATCGAGCACACTTCTGAGCTGATTATTTTCTGCCTCTAATTCACGCACACGGATGGCGATAATGCGGAGGCTATCACGCTCAGCTTCAGCGGCTTCTAGCTTTAGCTCTAACTCTTCGGAGTGATCGAATTCTCGAGTCAGAGCATTGGCTGTATTGGCTAAAGATGTGCCACTTTTTAAAGCAGGACCTATTAATTTGTAGTAGCTATGCTGGATACTCCGCACCGTGCTCTCACTACGCGTGAGTGCAAAGGCTGTCCCTGCGATGAACAGCAAAAGTGCAATAAGAGTCAGCGGCTTCATAACCTACACCTTTATAAACGTCCCTATGCGGCGATAGGGACAGAAAAAAGACAGATTATTTCTAAAAAATCAATCTGTGTTAGTAATACGACGAAGGAAGGCAATCTCTTGCAAGGCCTTACCAGTGCCTTCTCCTACCGCGCTGAGCGGATCTTCTGCTATGTGCACAGGAAGACCTGTTTCTTCGCGTAGCAGCTTATCAAGTCCTCGGAGTAGAGCGCCTCCACCTGCGAGAACGAGTCCGCGGTCGACTAGGTCTGCGGCGAGTTCCGGTGGACAGCGCTCTAGCGTAGTCCGCACGGCATCGACGATGGTAGAAAGCGGATCAGCCATGGCATCACGGATCTCTTGAGAAGTGATCGTGATCGTCTTCGGTAGGCCGGCAACGAGGTCGCGACCTTTGACTTCCATGTTCGTCTCCTTAGGCAGGGGGGCTGCCGAGCCGAGTCGAATCTTGATCTCTTCCGCTGTGCGCTCACCGATCATGAGATTATACCCACGCTTCATGTATTGCACGATGGCTTCATCCAGTTCATCGCCTGCTGTGCGGACGGAGCGGGAATAGACGATTCCTGAGAGGGAAATGAGAGCCACTTCAGTCGTGCCACCGCCGATATCAACGATCATGTTACCAGAGGCGTCTTGCACGGGGAGGCCGACGCCGATCGCGGCAGCCATAGGCTCTTCGATGAGAAAAACTTCGCGTGCGCCCGCCTGTTCCGCTGACTCTTTAACAGCACGGCGTTCCACTTCTGTGATGCCGGATGGGATGGCTATGACGACACGTGGACGAGCCTTTTTCCGGTTATTGACCTTGCGGATGAAGTGGCGAAGCATCGCCTCTGTGACCTCGAAGTCAGCGATGACGCCGTCGCGTAGCGGGCGAATAGCGATGATATTGCCGGGTGTCCGGCCGAGCATACGTTTTGCATCGTCGCCGACTGCGAGCACCTCGTTCGTGCCAGCCTTGACGGCTACCACAGAAGGTTCGCGGAGAACGATGCCTTGATCCTTGACGTAGACGAGAGTGTTGGCGGTGCCGAGATCGATACCGATGTCATTGTTAAGGAGTCCAAAAAGTGATCCAAACATGTTTGAAAATTAAGAGCAGAAAAGGGGAATGAAATGTGGAAAGGGTAATCACTTCAGAGCCTAAAAGATCACTAAGATTTCTTCCGCAGAAGATGATCTCAGTAGGTGCTAAATACACCAAAATGAGGCTCTGAAAGTCTTGGCCGCGACTATGGATGTCTGCATGGACCGGTCAAGCAGTAATGCTGTTCCACGGCGCTCTGAGTCATGTTCCATGAGGTCTTTCTAACTCAGTCTCAAAAGTCTATATTTCGTTAGAAAAGAAGGACGTCAGGGAGCGCTGTTATAGCGGCCAAGGCGCGAGGGCTTTGAAAGAGTTCACGAGCTGCAGTGTGGACATCGGCAGCGCTCACAAGCTCCCATTCCTGGCGGATGCTCTTAGGATCCCTCAATTCTCCGTGAACAAGAAGATTATCCGCACACCAGCCCATCCATGCTCCAGTTGTTTCGAAGCTGATCTGGCTTTGGCCGATCATATAGCGCTTAGCCTGAGAGACTTCTTCTTCGCTTGGTGGCGTTGCGAGGATTTTATCGATTTCGTCGCGTAACATAACGAGGGCTTCAGGCAGGCGCTGGCTGTCCAGTCCCGCAGAGATGCTAAAGGAGCCAGTGTCATGGTAGCTCTCAGTCGATGTCTCGATGTGGTAGCAGAGACCGCTTTGTTCTCGTAAACTTTGGAAAAGGCGCGAGCTCATCGTCTCTCCCATCAGAGTGCTTAGGACCTGACGTGCTCGCCGATTCGGCTCGGTGTGACCACCGCAGTGCCAGGAAATGTTCAGGTGTGTTTGCTCGATGTCACGCGTCTCGATTTCATCTTTCGGCTGACTAATGAGGTGCCGATCAAAGCGCGGAGAGGGATTTTGTGGTGGTCCGTGGTTTTCCACTAAGAGTGGCTCGATGATGGAGCGAATTTCCTCATGTGACTGAGGTCCAGCGACAGAGATGATGTGACTGCCGTGATGATAGTGGCGGTGGTAGAAGTCCATCAGCTCAGCTCGACCTATTTGCTCGAGGCTTTCTGGAGTCCCGGTGATGGGGCGGCCAAGTGGATGCGGTGCCCATAATACGCGACAGGAGAGGTCATCCACGTGCTCACTAGGATTCTCCTGATACATGATGATCTCTTCTAAAATGACCTGCCGTTCACGCTCGATCTCATGCTCAGGTAGGGTCGAGTGCCAGACGATATCCGCTAGGACATCCGCCAGTATGGGGAGTATCTCAGATGGTCCGCTCGCATCGTAGCATGTATGATCATCTGTCGTGAAGGCGTTGATGCTGCCTCCGTGTGACTCGACGTCCCAGACGATAGCCTTCGCATCTCGCTTCTCCGTGCCCTTGAATAGCATATGTTCTAGAAAGTGCGCAGCACCGCACTCGGCGAGCTGTTCGTGCCGACTTCCCACTTGTAGATAGAATCCGATTGATACGCTCCGCGCATGCGGAAGTGTCGTCGTCGCAAGACGCCACCCATTCGATAATGGAGAGAGTTCAGATGCCATGCTGCAGGATCTACTGCTGCAGCTAGAAAATCTCAACGCTTACTTTTCGCTCAAGACTCCCCATTTTAAGTGTTTCTTCGTGTTACGTAGCACCTAGTAGATGAGAGAGGATGTCTAGCCGGCGTCCAGCATCATTGGTTTCCAGTAGGAATTGTCGTGTCTTGGGGTCTTGCACGAACTGTTGGCTAACGAGATCGGCGAAGATGTGCGGATGGTCTGCCTGGTCCAGCATGTCTATGATGTGTGTCTTGATCTCGGTATCCGTGTGTTCAAGAGCTCGAATAATCATTTTGCGTAATTTCTGGACCTTGACTGAGAGTTGATCGGTATCGGAAGACTCGAGATCGAAGGTGATCGGAGAAATGCGAGCACGAGGGTATGAGCGGTCATTGACCCACTCGATGACCTTCATTCTGAGGAATCCATGGAGAATGAGTTGTGATGTTCCATCTTCTTTCTGCTTGCTAGCGCGGACGAGCCCGACCGTGCCGATGTTAGCCGGACTAGGATTCCCTTTAGGATCAGTTGATTCATTAACGATGCCAAAGACACAGTCACCTTCGATAGCATCACTCAACATTTCACGATAGCGTGGTTCAAATATATTAAGAGGCATCGCCCCGTGAGGGAAGAGGATGCAGTCGGATAGAATCATGCATCCTAGTATTTCTGGGACATTTACGCCTTTCATGCTGAGGGGCACAGTGGCGTAGCATGGTGAAAAAGCCAATGAAGATTCTGCGTGTGTGTGACAGGACTGGCACAGCGTTTCGCTATAGAAATGACCACAATGAGATTACATCATTTAAATAACGCATAACTGTATTATGAGAATAGATTTAATAACTGACACATTTGCTCCTGAAGTGAATGGAGTTGCGATGACTCTCGGTCGATTGACGGATGGACTGCGGGCGAGGGGGCACCTTGTGCACGTCATCCACCCTGGTGAGTCTGGAGAATCTAGTCATGAGACACAGGTGCGTTCAGTCCGCTTACCTGGATATAAAGAAGTCCGTGTGGGGCTCCCGCGTCCACTGAAGTTTCGTAGTCGCTGGAAGAAAAAGCGTCCAGACGTGGTTTACGTAGCTACGGAAAGTCCCATGGGGCTTTCTGCTCTGAAGGCTGCTAACAGCTTAGGCATTCCAGCTGTCTGTGGGTTTCATACGAACTTTCATGAATACATGGAACAGTATCGAATGGGTGGGCTTCAAAATGCCGCGCTAAGCTGGCTACGGAGCATCCATAGTTTAGCAGACCGCACGCTCACGCCCTCAGTCGATGCGCTGAATATGCTAAAGTCCCATGCATTTCAAAATGTCGAACTCCTCACGCGGGGTGTAGACACGGAACTGTTCTCTCCGGCTAAGCGTGATGCAGCGCTCCGCCTTTCTTGGGGTGCTCGACCGGGAACTCCAGTCGCGATCATGGTGGGAAGAGTCTCGCCTGAGAAAAATTTTGATCTGGCTATTCGGTGTTTTGAGCAAATGCGCCAAAGAATTCCAGATGCTCAATGTGTCGTCATGGGTGACGGCCCACTCCGAGAAAAGCTAGAAGCTCGTTACCCATGGGTGCACTTTGCCGGTGTCCAGAGGGGCGAGGCTCTCGCTAGGCATTACGCCTCAGCTGATGTCATGGTCTTCCCGAGTGAGAGTGAGACCTTTGGAAATGTTCTTCTCGAGGGGCTGGCGAGCGGTCTCACGACTGTGAGCTACGATTATGCCGCCTCGAAGGTGCACGTTCGCCAAGACGATAATGGATTGAAGGCTAGTAAAGGTGATGAAGATACGTTCATAAAGCTAGCAATCGTTGCTCTCGATCTTCACAGCTACGCAAGCCTGCGCGAGCGCGCGGTAAAGTCTGTCCAAGGTCTTGGCTGGGGTAAAGTGATCGAGGGCTTTGAATCTATCTTGTTAGAAGTCTCTCAGCTGCGAGTGACGCATAATACCAGCCGTCGGAAGAAAGATGGTCATCTTAAGTTCCGCTCAGTTTTTATCTCAGATCTTCATCTCGGGATTCCAGAGAGCAAGGGGGCAGAAGTCGTCGACTTTCTGAAGCACACGCGCTGTGATACCCTGTATCTCAATGGTGATATCATCGATGGATGGGCTCTCAAGCGTGGGTCGAAGTGGCAAGGGCGTCACACTCGAGTCATCCGCACGATCCTTAAGAAGATGGAGAAGGAGAAGACGGATGTTTACTATATTCGTGGTAATCACGATGAAGTTGTAGAGAAGGTGATGCCTCTGAATTTAGGTCGTTTGAAAATTCTTAAGGAGCATACGCACTGCACGCCTGATGGGAAAAAGTATCTCGTTCTGCATGGTGACGGATTTGATAGTGTCTCGACGAAGCATCGCTGGATCGCTCACGTAGGGGCCTTTGCTTATGATTCTCTATTAAAAGTTAATCGCGTGTATAATCAGTATCGAGCATGGCGAGGGAAAGAATACTTCTCGTTTAGTAAACGGCTCAAGGGTAAGGTGAAGGGTGCTGTAGCCTTCGTAGATCGCTATGAGGAACAGTTAGAGAAGTTAGCGCGTGCACGTAAATGCGACGGTATTATTTGTGGGCATATTCACACAGCTGCAGATAAACGTATTGGTGATATTCACTATTTGAATAGTGGGGATTGGGTCGAGAGCTTGAGCGCGATTGTCGAGCACGAGGATGGTCGCTTTGAAGTGCTCTATTACGATGAATTTCTTAAAAGACTCGGAGCTCTTTGCAGGCAAGATAATCAGCCCGTGAAGGACATTATCAAAATGCCTCAACGCTCTCAATCTCTCCGCCAAGTGGCGAATGAGATTTAATACCAGGAAGACTGAACGCCCTGCTTATTTTGACGCAGATGTCTGATTGGGATAAGACGTTTTTCTTTGAACGAGCACTTTGAAGGCCGATCCAGGTCCATCAGGATGTAGGAGGTAGTGGTCTACACTGCTGCCTTTTGAATGCGGAGTGAGGAAGTCTGTTTGCGTCTGGTAGCTAATTGTCTCGAGGCCGAGCTGCTCTCCCCACTGCATGAGATCTGTGAAATTCACGTCGCAGGTAAGATCTTGTTTACCTGGATTGTTATAAATCTCATGGCCT
>CALFDI010000251.1 GCA_937952875.1 uncultured Verrucomicrobiales bacterium | reverse complement strand
CGCGATGTCGGGGCGTGTTAAATACCAACGGGCTTCGTGCGTCAACGAGTAAGGGAGACTTTTTGCGTTTTTTCCGCCGCTTTTATGACGAGAGGTGTCTGCGTGTAATATCGCTATACGTATCGATCCGACGATCCCGGAAGAATGGCCAGATTCGGCGAGTGTCTTCGATGAGCTGTCGATCACAGTTGAAGTGAAGGATTTCTTCCTGATCTACGCTGCCTTGAGCGATGACCTGCCCATAGGGATCACTGACAAAGCTCTGGCCCCAGAACTCTGTTCCATTCTCTACACCAATCCGGTTGACCGCTGCGATATAGCAGCCATTTGCGACGCTATGTCCACGTTGGACTGTCTGCCAGGCGCAGTGCTGAGCGTCTCCCAGCTCATCCTTTTCTTCAGGTAGCCAGCCGATGGCGGTGGGGTAGAAGATGACTTCAGCTCCGCCGAGAGCCATGAGGCGTGCCGCTTCTGGATACCACTGGTCCCAGCAGATGAGCACCCCGATTTTGCCAAAGGCCGTATCCCAGACGGGATAGCCCTGGTCACCGGGAGTGAAGTAAAATTTTTCCTCAAAGCCTGGGTCCTGAGGGATGTGGTTTTTCCGATACGTGCCGAGGAGGCTACCATCAGAATCGATGACGACTGCGGTGTTATGAGTAATGCCTGGAGCGCGTGCTTCGAAGAGACTGGCGATGATGACGACACCGAGCATGGCTGCCAGTTCTGCGAGTGTCTCAGTTGTGGGGCCAGGAATGGGTTCGGCGAGGTCAAAGCGCGCAGGGTCCTGCACATCGCAAAAATAAGAGGTGAGAAAGAGTTCTTGGGTGCAGATGATCTGGGCGCCATCAGCGGCGGCTTGGCGGATGAGCTGGATGTGATGTTCGAGTGCAGCTTTTTTATCAGAAAAGCTGCGCGTCTGCAGAAGGGCGATCTTCATGTGAGAGTGAGCGGTGTGTGTTGAGCTTCCAGATCAAGCAAGATTTTCTTCTGAGTGAGGCCTCCGGCGTAGCCCGTGAGTGTGCCATTTTTCCCGATCACACGGTGACAGGGCACAAAGATCGAGAGGGGATTACTCCCGTTCGCTGTTCCGACGGCTCGGACGGCTTTTGCTCGGTCGATCTGTTCGGCGATGTCCCCGTAACTGCAGGTCTGGCCATAGGGGATCGTTTGAAGAGCTTGCCAGACGGCTTTTTGAAAGTCTGTGCCCTCAGGTGCTAGCGGAAGTGTAAAATCAGTGCGCGTGCCTGAGAAGTAGTCGGCCAGCTGTTTGATTGCTTCGGCGAGTATGGGGTGTTCGGGCTGTTCGACCCATGCCTCAGGGAGGTTCTCCTGCTGATTCGTATGGAGAACATGGGTGAGGCCTTCTTCGGTGCAGCAAAGTCTGAGCCGCCCAATCGGAGACTCAAGTGTGCAGGTAAAATAAGTGCTCATAGCGTCACGCTAGCGTTCCACGCAGTCACTGGCAAGTCATGGAGTTATCCTCCATTCCGATAGCGAACGGCCGCATTTAGAATCGATTTCTTAGATCTCTCGTAATTCGGGATGGGCTTTGGCATATCATAGCCGAGCCATATGACGGAGGTAAGGCGTTCAGAAGATGAGTAGATCCAGATGTTGCGCGCGTTATTCGTATCACACAAGAAAACGCCGTCTCGGCCGAGTAGGCTCAGGCCTTCCGCAGCAGCCGTTTCTTTTAAGACAGTCTGATGAGAATGACTATTTGAAAAAAGTTTCTCCCCAGAGTGTGTCTGAATGGAATCGATGAGATGTGTGCGAGGGTAATGACCGCCCTTACTCAAAGTCGTCAGAGCTGTGGCTGTTAGAAGTGGAGTGCTGAGCATGACTCCTCTGGCGATGTCATCACCCTCTCCATAAGGACCTGTTAGGCCGAGGCGAGGGAGGAGTGAAATGAGTTCACGTTGACCGAGCTGACGCGCTGTGATGACGGGATTTCCTACGATAGGTAACATGCCGCGCTCACGGGCCAAAGCATTGAGAAAGACCTCGAAGCCCGGACCTAGCGGACGCTTGGCATCGAGTGCGCGGTTGAATTTTGATTTTGAAAAATCTCGCCCTCCGGTGAGTGCACGGATTGCTCCTGACTCATTCTCTATTACGACTGCGGCGCATTGGAGATCGTCTTCTGGATTGGTCTGGGGCTGAGAGTCTAGAGCTTGAAAAATATCGTCGATCAGAGTGTCCACACGTGCCTGTAGAGCGAGGTCTAGCGTCGTATGGATGGCTAGTCCTTCCGAAGTGAGCTGCGTATCGGTCACCACTTCATCGAGATGGCGTCGTGCGGCCTGCACGGCATAGGTGCGGTCATCGCTGTGTTCTCTTTTTTTTTGTAGGTAAAGAGGTTCAGCTTTGATTGCTTCGGCCTCTTCTTTGCTAATTTTCTCTTGAGCGATGAGACGGTTCAGCACTTGATTTCTCTGTGAAGTCGCGCCTTTTAAATTCCGAAGTGGGCTAAAGATGTGAGGGCCTCGGATGATGCCGACAAGAAGAGCGCTCTGTCCTTTGCTCAGCTTCGAGACATCTCGGTTGAAATACTTTTCTGCAGCTGAGTCGATTCCGTAGCACCCGGAGCCGAAGTAAATACGGTTCAGGTAGTGAGTCAGGATTTCGTTCTTCGAATAGTGATCTTCGATTCGCTTAGTAATGGCGATTTCGAGGAGCTTGCGATCGATGGATTTAGCGCGGATAGAGTATGTGTTCCGAGAGAGTTGCATCGAGAGAGTCGATGCGCCTTGGGTAAATGATCTGTCTCTAAGGTTTCTAACTGTTGCCCGGACTAGGCCTAGCCAATCAACTCCTCCATGCTCATAAAAACGAGCGTCTTCCCGCGCGAGGAGGCAATCTATCAGGAACTCAGGAAGGTCTTGCCGATCAGCTAAGTCGCGACCGCCTTTGAGTGTTGTGATTTTTCTACCAGAAGAATCGTAGACGGTGGCGCCGGCAGGGATCTCTGCGACCTTGTCCATGTTGAACTGGCTAGCGCGATATCCATATATCAGGATAAGGCAGATGAAGAGCACTATGCTCAGACCGAGAAGCCATGAACCGTAAAACGTAATGGTTGCAAAGAATGAACGACGTTTTCGTTTCCTGTTAGATCGAGTGCGTTGCTTAGCCACGGTGATAGAAAGAAGGGGTATGCATTAACGCACAGGCTCTGCTGGGATGGGTTGCGGGACTCGGCCTGCCGGAAGTGGGCGTCGAACAGGCTCAGCTGGGATAGGCTCTTCCACGATGACTGCCCGTGGCGGCTGAGGAGGGAGGTTGCGTGGGTTGACTGGCTGGGCCTGAATCGGGTGAATCGGGCAGTAGTCATTGGCATCGGGAGCCACACCGCTTGGGACTCTTGTGTTGTAGGCTGTCTTGTTGTTTCGACACCCTTGTGTGGCTCTTTTCCCTGAGAGATTACATAGCTGACACTCGACCATTGGCATGTTGATGTTGAGAGAATTCGCTCGATAGCCGAGCCGTGCTGCTCCGCTCATGAGATCTACCCAGACAGGGAGGGCGAGTTCTGATCCATAGCCACCGTTGACCGTAGGAGAGTTATCATCCATGCCGACCCACACGGCGCAGGTGAGGTCGCTGGTGTAGCCGGCGAACCAAGCGTCACGGTATTCATTTGTGGTGCCTGTCTTCCCTGCAGAGTCAGCTTTAAAGCCCATACTGCGAACGCGAGCGCCGGTGCCAGAGCGTGTGACCTCTCGCATGATCTGCGAGGTCATCCATGTCGGCCCCGGGCGCGTGGCAGGATAGTTAATCACAGGAGTTTGGTAGACGATGTTGCCTGCGGCATTTGTAATACGAGAGATCAAGTAAGGACGATTTCTAATCCCATGATTCGGGAAGATGCTGTAGGCGCTGGCGACTTCCCAAGGAGTGGCCTCCCACGATCCTAGATAAGAACTCGGTGTGCGTGGTATCTTTGTGGAGAAGCCCGCGTCTTCTGCGATTTTGATCGTTCTTTTTAGCCCGGCGTAGTCGCCTACTCGCACAGACATCGTATTGCGCGAGCGGATGAGCCCGTATGATGCTGGCTTCATGCCTTTGAATTTACCGTCGGAATTCCGGAGTTTCCATCCACGTGTGCCATCGATTTCGTTTGCGCCGAGAGGGCCGTCATCGATGAGTGTTTGCGGCTGAAGTCCTTCTTCGAAGGCGCCGATGTAGACGAAGGGTTTGAAAAGAGAGCCGACTTGCCTCTTGGCATGAGTGGCGCGGTTGAATTGCGACTCACCTGCATCTCGACCACCAACGATAGTGCGAATCGCTCCTGTTGAGTTATCGAGAGCGACGAGGGCTCCTTGGATATAAGCGGGATCTTCTCTGTTCGTTTTCTTTTTCCTCTGAAACTGGGCGCGGGTCTGGTGCGGGTAGCCACGCCGTTTTTCTATATGAGAAAGTCGTGTATTGAGTGACTGGACGGCGATTTTTTGAAGCTGAGAGTCGATGGTCGTGTGAATATTTAATCCACCTAGTCGGATATTTTCGCGAGCTAGGATCAGTTCGAGCTCTTCGCGAATGATGCTCATCGCATAGCTATTCTGAATAATGCGACGGCCTTCTGGACGGATAGTGATGGGCTCAGCCTTTGCGGTATCAGCTTGAGATTTTGTAATGAAGTTGTGCCGCACCATACTCGCTAAAGTGGTGTTTCGTTCACGCTCCGCTTTATTGAGATTTTTGAAAGGGGAGAAGGCATTCGGTCCGCGCACGATGCCCGCGAGAAGGGCTGCTTCAGATAAGCTGAGGTCTTTTGCATTCTTTTCAAAATACGTGCGACTGGCTTCTTCGATACCCTGAATAGAATGCCCCCAGAAGATTCGGTTACAGTAGTGCTGAAGAATTTCGTCCTTCTCGTAAGCGGCTTCTATCCGGAAGGCGACAGCGATCTCGAGAAATTTCCGGTCAATGGTTTTGCCGCCGAGGGTGAAAGAGTTCCGAGCGAGCTGCATCGTGATCGTTGATGCGCCTTGAGCCATGCTACCGCGTTTGATATTCTGATAGATCATACGCAGGATACCCTTGGGATCGACAGCGCCGTGATTGTAGAAGCGAGCATCCTCACGTGCGAGAATGGCTTTTTGAGCGTTTTCTGAAATATCAGCCAGTGAGACGATATCGCGTTGTTCTCCATGCATACGACCTATTTCACGTCCCTTCACATCGTAGATGATATTACGCTCAGGCATAATCGCGACGTCTGCCATGTCGTATTTAAGAGCGCGTGTGTAATAGACGGCTGAAAGAATCAGGAGTGCGATAAAGCCAATCACGGCAGACCAGCCAGCCAGCCGGAATGGCCAGCGCAGGATGAAGGGGAATCCCTCGGTGATTCTGTTTACAAGACGAAATGGCCAGCCAAAGAGTTTAGAGAAGAGTCCACGTTTTGCCGCCGCCTTCTTTCGAGAACGAGACGGTTTCTTGCGAGGCTTTCTTTTCTTAGTGGCTGCCATGTGATCGTGTGACAAAAACCATTCACAACGAGGCCCTGATAGCCAAGCAAACTTATCACTTTCTCTGTGAAGAATTCCTTCTCGAAATCTTCACATAAGAGCGAATTTCCTAGATAAGCATTGGAGTTCTCTTGGGTGGAGCCTCCGCATTTTCTGGAGGGCCGTCGAAGTGGTCACTGATAAAGCGATCCCATCTGCGCTTTGTCTGTGCTGAAAGGCGGCTTTCGACTTCTGACTGACAGTCACCACAGACCATAAGTGGATAGGGATCGAAGACGAATCCACCGTCCATGACCATGCCGCCGAGTGAGAAAGACTCTTTGCTGTTCGGGATCTTCCCACAGGCGATGCAGTGGCGTATCCAGTCTTCAGGATCTGCATCAGTGAGTTCTTCTGATCGCGCATCCATATCGGTATTCTCTTCGAAGAACTTTTGTGTCGTTTCTTTCGATTCTTCAGACATGTCATCCGTCACACTGATGTGGCACGGTTGGCAGAGGGCGAACTCGAGCACACATTCGCCGCGGTCGAACTGTTTATTAATGACGTATGGCTCCCCGATCTCATCGAGAGGTCTCTCACAGCGGCAACAGCTGGAAAAGGGAGAATCATGCTCGACTGAGTGAAAAGCAGGTGGAATTGGATCGGCCATAAAGTCAGAAATCAAGAATGTGGAGAAAGGGTCTGATCGAGAGCGATAAGGCTCTGCCCGTCCGCTTGTTCCCATGTGTGAGCGCGTGTGAGTGCACGGGTGACGAATTCCTTCGCGTGTGCGGCCGCTTCCGGGATCGCTAGGCCTTTCGCTAATCCAGCTGTGACGGCTGCCGCAAAGGTGCAGCCTGTGCCGTGGGCCGAAGGGATGTCTATCCAGTCTGCATGGAGATGCATCATATCTTCAGCTGTCGCGACGATATCCACAGCGCCGTGTGTATGATCGAGATGGCCTCCTTTTAAAATGCATGTGCAATCGTAGCGTTGAGCGAGTTCGCGGGCGATGTCTTCCGCGCTTTGGCTATCAGAAATGCGCCGGCCAATCAGAAATTCAGCTTCGTCTCTATTCGGCGTAATAACTGAGGCTATGGGCAGGATTTTCTCTTGGAAAAGGGCGAGAGCTTCAGGCTTGAGCAGTGAGTCACCAGTCGATGCGAGCATGACAGGGTCTACGACGAGTGAAGTCGTCGTTCCTTCCAAGGCGAGAGCGACTGCATTGATTTGAGGTGAATCATAGAGCATTCCAGTCTTAATCGCAGAGATGGGATAACGGTCGAGTAGTAGGCGTAGCTGCTCAGTCAGCATCTCTGCCTCGACTGGATCGATTCGCGTGACCTCAAGAGGCGTCTCTGCAACGATGCATGTCACAGCCGTGAGGCCATGGACTCCGAATGCAGAAAAGGTCTTGAGATCAGCCTGAAGACCAGCACCTGCACAGCAGTCAAAGCCTGCAATCGTGAGCGCGACGTGAGTCATTATCTATTTCGCCTATTGATCGCGGCCGTGCTATTTCTGATGGCTGTCTCTAGAGCGCTCGTGTCGAGATCAGAATGAACCTCTAGTATTTTTGGCAGGATGGCTAAGCTCGTCTTCGTGCCGATCTGTCCGAGAATTGTGATGACAGCTTCGAGAAAGGCTTGGTCTTTGGTTTTGAGAAGAGGAAAGAAGGCTTTTTCGTCGATCTCGAGTGGCTCATTTACGAGCTCCTTTACAAAGGCTTTATTTGCAGAATCTGAGCCTTCAAAGAAAGACGGAGTTTTTTCCTGAATCTCAGGAAGATAGGTCACAAGGCTTGCGCTATCTAATTTGACGAGCTGATAGAGCGCGGCTCCCTGCGCGTTTGGAGTAAGAGAATTATTAAAGATTAGCTCTTCGACCCGTTCGCGTCCTGCGTCTCCTCCGAAGGCCAAATAGAGTTCAGCAAGAGGCTGTTTCTTATTTCGCTCAGTTGGGAAGTCCCGCACGTAATCTAGCTCCATTAGTGGAGGCTGAGCGCCTTCAGGAAGATTCGTGTGTTGACTCACGTAGGTCGCGAGAGGTGCGAGATCGAGGTGCTTGTTCGTAAATACGGAATTCCAGGATTTCGCATATGCCGCACTCTTAGCGTCTTCCTTATTTGATTCTGACTGGATGCGTTGATTCATCGAGCTATGGAGCGCTTTGACGACATCTGCGTGAAGCTTAGCAGTCTCCTTTGTTTTTTCGGGGAGCCTTTGCGTTAGATCACGCAGCGGACCTGTAAAGCCTTGGTGTGGAAGGCCCCGTGTAATAGCAGATAAGGGTAAGGTATACACATCTGGAGATTCATCTTTTAACAAGCTGATGATGAAGTCTGACCCGATCTGCTTGCGCTGGTAGAATTCCTTGATTTGCTTTCCTAAGTGCTCGCTTTTTGGATCGTTCTTTATCGCGGTCAGTGCAGCATCTTGAGAGATGAGAAGGAGACGCTCCATGATTGCCCTATCACGCGTAGCGAGAGGAATGAGAACGTCGATAGTCTCTGGTGGAGTGATTGCGATGAGGAGTTTTGAAAGGTCCCGCTTGCGGAAGCGAACGTTCGCCTTATCCAAAGAGAGATAGCGTTTCACGAGAATCGCGGGATCTACGAGATCTGTAGTGATGCGGTCTTTGGTGCGGATGAGTCCTTCGATAGCATTTGTGTGCTCATTCTCTGTCTTTGAGTCATCGCTTAACGTCTCAATGAGTGGTTCGATTGTGCTTCTAGCATCGTCATCTAGTGCTTTTTTCAGTCTAACACTCCATGATGAGCCATCGACTCGTGAGGCGAGAGCTGCAGCTGAGTAGGCGATGGAAATGCTATTCGGGTGTTTCCGTGCAGCAGCTTCGACTTCTTTTAACACGTCTGCACTCGTAGATGTTTGGCCTAAGACGTAGGCTGCATCTGTTACAGGAATGATGTTTGAATTTTTGAGTAGTTGAAGGAGCTGATCGACAGGGGTGCGGCCAGGAATTGTCCATTCTCCACAGAGGCGAGTTCTGTGATGGATGTCTGTAGCGTGTTGCATATAGCTACGCTCGAACTTGTCTGGAGCCACTCGG
>CALFDI010000250.1 GCA_937952875.1 uncultured Verrucomicrobiales bacterium | reverse complement strand
TGACGAGAGCTCGACGACGATCGGCAATGACAATCTCTTCCTCTGTTACAGCCATGTGGCTCACGAGTGTATCGTGGGGAACCACGTGATCATGAGTAATGAAGCAGGCCTCGCAGGCCACGTTCATGTGCATGACTACGCGATCATTTCGGCTAAATCCGGCGTGCATCAGTTCTGCAGAGTCGGAGCACATTGTATCATCGGAGGTCTTGCGAAGATCGTGCAAGATGTGCCTCCTTATATGATCGTAGATGGTGCACCTGCTGTGACGCGTGGAATCAATTCGATAGGACTGCAGCGCAGAGGTTTTGAAAAAGAAGACCTGAGCGCGCTAAAAACGGCGTATAAAAAGCTCTTCCTCAAGAAAGACGCGAACTTCAGTCACTCCATCGAAGCCCTCAAGGCTGAGTCAGCTGCTGAAAATAAGCACGTGAAGGTGTTACTAGACTTTGTCACGAGCACGGAACGTGGTGTGACACGATAAAAAAGTCATCCAGCCATCCTCACAGAAAAAAAGGCCGCCCGCGTCTCGCGAGTGGCCTTTTTAAAAAAGAAAACGTTTCGTAAATGAATTAGCTTCCGATGTCAGTGCGACCGGAAAGAGTCGCGCCCTCTTCCATGCTCAGCATCTTCGTTTTGATGTCGCCATCGAGACGGGAATTCGTCTTCAGCTCGCAGCGGTCAGATGTGATCTTTCCTTCTACGCGGCCGTAGAGCTTAACTTCACCGGCTTTGACATCGCCTTTGATCTGAGCATTTTCACCAATTGTGACGCGCCCCTTATCAGAGGTGATCTCGCCGTCTACCTTACCATCGATGATCATATCGCTGGAGAACTTGATTGAGCCAATGATCTCAATTCCGCTAGTCAATGCATTTACTGAAGAAGCCATGTTGCATGGGTTTATGACCCGTAATTCGCGACATGGCAATCGAATCTTTCATTTCTGCAAAAGCGAGACTGCGTGATTCGGCGTTTCTTTTTCTATAAGACCAACAGATAATCCCGTATAGGTTTAGTCGTGTGGCCGAACGGAGCTATACGATTCTGACATCAGCACCTGGACTTTTTCTCCTGGCTCAGCACCTGGCATCCTGTGATCGAAGTAAAGAAGACTCCCATCGCGAAATTTAGCTCGACCTGTTCTCGGATCAATTGAGTGCATCTCAACGCGTCCATCGAGATAGCACAGAACCGCTTTGCCTTTGAAAAGCTTACTATCGAATAGGCCTGTCGGGCTTATCAAAGGAGCTACAAACAAGAGACGATCAGTCCGACCTAAGACCCCTTTCTCCGACGGCATGATAAGAGCCCAGTTTACGTCACCATATTTCTGAATGTCTGCTAAAGCAGACGTCTTCCTGTCTTCTTCTTTTAAAATATCGAAGACTACTCTCATTGCTTGCTCAAAAGACTCCGCTTCGAAGAATTCTTTCGGCGTTCGCTGTTGAAAGGTTACGCCCAATTGCCCGGCTTCCGAGAATCGAAGGTTTAATAGTCGCCCATAATTGATGGTTCTGGCCAGCGGACTGACTTTGTCGATATGAATTCTCTCTCTATTACAAGAATTAAACCAAATCAGCAATAAAGCTATCGATAACGATAAGATGAACCCCAATTTAGAAATACTAAAGTCATTATTTTCCTCATTCATGATAGCTTAAAATGACTCAGCTAACGACCCATTACGAAGGTAGTATAAATCGATCTCTCACCTTCGTAAATAGCCACTTTCCTTTTCCTCATTCTGGAGTCAGGCTCATGCCAAATGCCGCTGACCACCTACACCAGCCCTGAAGACCACGCGAAGGCTAAGCTGACTCCAGAGAGCCAACTCTCCCTCAATCAAGGCGAGCGACTCACGCTCTACAAAGACTTTCTCAGTGCTGAGGAGCAGCGCATTACCCTGCAACATCAAGAAGGTGCTGGCGGTATTGAGATCGCGACGATGCGGTCTCAGCTCATGGATATCGTGCTCCAGTCTATGTTCGACTGTGCGAAGGCCCGTCTGGGCACGGAACCTAAGTTAGCGCTCGTTGCCGATGGCGGCTATGGCCGCGGAACCTTGAATCCAGGGTCTGACATCGACCTTCTTTTCCTCCTTCCTTTTGCGTCAAATAAGCTCACTCCAGAGCTAAAAACATTCGTTGAAGAAATCCTCTACCTCCTCTGGGATCTGAACTTCAAGGTCGGCCACGCATCGCGCTCAGTGAGTGAGTGTATGGCTGAGGCCAAGCGCGACCCGCTCAATCGCACGAGCCTACTCGATGCACGCCTCGTCGCTGGAGACACAGCCCTTTTTCAAAAGCTAGAGAGTCAATTCTTCTCAACCTGTCTCGAAAAGAGCCTCGATGAATTCCTCGAAGAGCGTCGGAATGACATCGTCTCACGGCATAAGAAGTATTCCGGCACCGTCTTTCTCCAGGAGCCTAATGTGAAGGAAAGCCCAGGCGGGCTCCGCGATTACCACAATCTCATGTGGATCCTCTACGCTCGCCGCCAATCGCGAGACCTCATCACCCTCGTCGAGGAAAAGACGCTGACACGGAAGGCTTACCGCGAACTCACTGAAGCCTACGAATTCCTCATGCGTGTGCGGAATGATCTACACTACTCGACTGATACGTCGTCTGACCTTCTCACACTTCGCCTCCAGGGAGTCGTCGCAGATAACTTCGGCTACCCGCAGGAAAACATTCTACGCCGGATCGAGGCGTTCATGCGTGAATTCTACACACATGTGAAAAACCTGCACCAACACACGCTGTCTATCTTTGAGATTTTCCAAATCGAGATCGAAGATAACTACTCACGCTCGTGGGCTAGGCGTCTGTTAGGTGGTGGAAATAGTGCACCGAAAGAAGAAAAGTTCGGCTGCTATAAGTCGCGTGGCAATCGTATCTATCCCGAGAACCGGGCGATCTTCGAAAAAGAGCCTCTTCAACTAATGCAGATGTTCCTCGAGTGCCAGAAGCGTGGACTCCGCCTCAGCCCGCCGATGAGAAAACTGGTCAAGGCTAGCCTGGAACTGGTGGACGCAGAATTCCGCAGCGATCCAGATGTGAGATCCCTTTTTCGAGAAATCCTCTCTGCCAAGGGAAAAGTCGCACGCAGCCTCAGACAAATGCACCGCGTCAGCTTCCTAGGCACATATATGCCAGAATTCGGCGCGCTCACCTGCCTCGTTCAGCACGAATTCTTCCACCGCTACACGGCGGACGAGCACACCCTACGTTGCATCGAGCAGCTGGATAAGCTCGTCAACTCAGACGACCCTGAGACCGAGATCTATCGAAAGCTCGCACTCGATCTCGCAGACCCATACGCCATGAATATCGGCATGCTCATGCATGATGCTGGCCGTGCGGAAAATGTCCGCGAGCACATCGACGGCTCCGCGATTCTCGCCGCCCAGGTCTGTGATCGACTCAAGCTGCGCGGTGAGCGCCGCAGGCTCATCACCTTCCTAGTCGATCACCACCTCACGCTCTTTAGAACGGCGACGAAGATGGACACTTCAGATCCTCAAGTCATCGAGGAATTCGCCCATCAGATGAAGGAAGTCGAGTATCTCGATGCCATGCTCGTCTTTACATACGCCGACTCCATGGGCACGAATGAGGAGAGCTGGACCAAGTGGAAAGAGAGTCTCATCCTCCGCCTGTATCACAATACTCGTCACTATCTCCTGAAGAACGAGCATACCTCGGAGGAGTTTCTTTCGAATAAATCTGAGCTAAAACAAGCCGTTCTCGGGCTAGCTGAGACTGGTGTGACTGCAGATCAGATCGAGAGCCACTTCGAGCTGATGCCAAATGACTACTTCCGCTTCCGTCACCCACGCGACATCGCGCTCCATGCAGGGACGATTCATGAGTTTAAAAACAGAGCCTCGCGGAATGCTGACGAGTTCGAATGCTATGTCAGCTGGATCGATTACCCGAAGCTCGGCTACAGCATGATGAACCTCGCCGCTCAGGATGAGCCCTATCTACTAGAGCGTATCTGTCACGGCCTAGCCGGTTGTGGACTCAGCATCCTCTCTTCTGATATCTACACTCGTCCGGATGGCATCGCTCTAGATCTCTTCCGCCTCAGCACATCTAACGGAGACTCCGTAAATGGGAAAAAACATGCCGAGGCAGAAGCCAGCATCCGCGCCTCATGCACAGCCGAGAGCGCGAGCAAGAGCGAGCTGGTGGTGAAGAAGTCGATCATGGATGAGGATAGCGGAGAAATCGGCATCACCGTTCCTGTTCGCGCCTGGATCGATAACGTCGGGAATCAAGACTACACCGTTCTGAGTATTCAGGCTGTTGACCGTATCGGTCTACTCTTTGAGATCCTGCGAGAAGTCCGCCGAGCGGGATTCACTACGTCTCACGCTCGTATATGCACGGAGAACGGAGTCGCCATGGACAGCATCTTCATTACGACGACTGATAACAAAAAAGTCGAAGACGAGGAAAAACTCGCCGAACTGGTAGGCACTCTCAATGCCATCATCAAGCTGCCTGACCCGACTGTGCCCGAAAGATAGGTCTGTCAAATCGCGTTAAAAGAGCACTTCTCATTCATCTAAAAAACACCTGTAAGCAGCTATTGTTCTAAATTCCTTATTTTTGCTCTTTCTTTAGCCTCTCTCTTCATAAAGAAAGCCCGTGTGAGCATTTACCGCCTCTTCGTCGAAAAGAAACCTGAGTTCAATACCCCTGCGCGCGAACTCCTACAGGATCTCAGAGAATCTCTCAGTCTGTCTAACCTTACCGGTCTCCGCATCGTTCAGCGATACGACGTCGATGGCCTCACTCCC
>CALFDI010000249.1 GCA_937952875.1 uncultured Verrucomicrobiales bacterium | reverse complement strand
ATAGGCTTCACTGGTGGTGCTGGTTTTGCATTCGTGTGGGAAGGAGATACACGAAATGAGTATGAATGGAGAGATACTCAATACCAAGTAGAGGGGCCGGTCGTCGCACAGATGCAAACGGCGTTTGCTGAAAATTGGGAGGAGCTTACAGGTGAGCGGTTAAACGGTGAGGCCTATTTTCCAAAGTTAAAACCGCAGGGAACGATGCAAGCTCAGTTCATCTATGATTCGACTCGTGACACGCGCAATCCGATCGCACACACGATGCTTCATGCGATTAATTCTGCTCGAGAAGAGCTTTTAATTGAGAACTCGTATTTCATCCCGAATCATTCTTTTCGAAATGCTCTGACGTCTGCAGCTAGACGGGGAGTGAAAGTCGAGGTGATTATGCCGGATGAAAAAATTGATTCCAAAGAGAGCCGGAATGCGTCTCAGAACCATTGGAAAGAGCTACTAGAGGCCGGAGTTAAGCTGTATGAATTCACCCCGAGTATGATGCATGCTAAGCTTTTAGTCGCTGACCGCACCTGCTGTATCATTGGTTCGGCGAATTTAGATCAGAGATCTTTCTTTATTAACGATGAGGCGAATCTACACGTGATCGATAAGCGTTTTGCTCAAGACCAGATAGACATGTTCAATAGAGATAAATTGCGTAGCCGCGAAGTGACTCTTCAGAATATGAATGAACGACTCAACCCTTGGTATAGGCGTGCCTTTGCAAGACTCATTGAGCCTCAGTTGTAGGGCTATGGCCTGAGGTCTGTTATCCGAGACTTTAGGTTTTCTAGAGCTCCTTTTCGCCACTTAAGTGATTGCTCGATTTCTTGAGTGTGGAAGTAAGATTTCACAGGGAGTTTTAAATCTTTTGCTGTGAGACTAGAAAGGCTCTGAGCTTGACGAAGGACGCTGACCATTTGCCGTTTAAGGTCAACCACGCTCATTTTTCTACCTCGATTTGCGAGATTTCGGTTCACTTTTTCGAAGGTTTTGACGACGTTGAGTGATTTATTTTCGTTAATGACGTTTGTAATAAAATTATATGAGTCATTAGAAAGTTTGTTATCAAGCTTGAGTCCTTGGCGCGTCGCCCTGTAGCTCGCAAGAGCGTAGCCGAGGCGGGTGATATTATCATACTCTGTGATGGCGAGACCTTCTTGGATGAAGGAGCCGATACTTTGATCGACCCACTCTAGGTCTTTATCTAGGCGTGCACAAAAGCGTCTGACCTTTGTGAATCGTGTGCCTGCTGTCCACACATTTTCTTTTGCTTGTGTTAAGTGAGTCGCGACACCTACGACTTTTCCTGTTTTTAGCTCTATGATGGGGCCTCCGCTATTACCAGGAATAATATCAGCGCTAATTTCGTAGAAGTCAGAACTCACACCCACGACTTTTCCTTTTTCTGCTGATAAGACGCCAGCTCCTCCACCATTGCCGAGTGCAGCGATGAAGTCTCCGTTACTAATGTTGTCAGCCTGAGTTGCAGCAGTGAGTCCATCGACGATATCGCCTGTGATTCTCAGCCGCATCACGTCGATCCCTTTAGCGGTCTGCATAAGGTCGAAGCCTCGATACTCTTTTCCGTTAGGGTCTTTGATCGTGATCTTTTTATTGCCACTGACGACATGTGCCGCTGTGTAGACCCAGTAGTGGCCATCGGCCTTACAGACAAAGCCAGTGCCTGTGCCCTTATCTCCACTGAAGATTGTCACTTGAGAGAAGTCTTTATCTCCTGGTTGATAGTTCCAGCCTGCACTTATGATCAGTTCTTCTTTCTCTTTCGGAGCCTCCGTCTGTTCATTTAAAAGAGCTGCTTCTTCAGGAGATAAAAGGCATAAGCCAGTAATCCAGTTTTGTGGTGCTGTGGTGACATCAAGAGTGGCTTCACCTTCAGTGTGCTGAATAGTGACGCTCGTCTCATCATGAGAGATGATGATGACATTTTGATAAAATGTCCCGTCCTGTGCGACGATACGCATCCTCTTGCCCTTCATTCCCTGAACGAATGAGGTGACTAGGCGGTCACGATAGCGACTCGCTAACTCAGCTGAAGACGTAGCAGGGCTAGTCTCAGCTAGGCTAACAAGAGTAGTGAATACGACAACTAACGCGCTAGTAAGAGGAAGTAGGTAACGTGGCATGTCGAGCGTTTCGACGAGTAATGGTTTTAAAGGAATAGGTCGACTGTGATCTGTCGACCATGAGGGCGTATGATATTCCTAAAGAAGAATTTTTTTGCCATCGTTCTGCGCGCTTTCGTAGATCGCTGCGATCACTTCTACGACTTTGCGAGCTTCTGTAGAGCTAGTAGTAGGTTCACGCCCTTCACTGATAGCAGTCACGACTTCTTCGAAGTTCCGTTGATGTTGGTAGCTGTTGATCGCTGTTGGATCATTTGCTCCAAGGCCTGCTTCTTGGCCCTTCATGAGTGTTTTCTTCACTTCGGCATCTTCTGGCTTTTCATTCATGAAATCCCAGATCTCAAAAGATTCATCTGCGAGAAAGACTGAGCCTTCTGTGCCAGAGAGTTGGACACGTGCAGGGTGACCATCTTTAGACCATGTGCACGTTGAAGCCTCGATGACACCGCGTGCGCCACTTTCAAATTCAATGATCGCTACACACATGTCTTCGACTTCGATGCGTTCATGTGCGAGACATGCAGTATTTGCTTGGACGCTCTTGATCGGGCCTGCGAGGTAGAGGAGGGCGTCAACAGTATGGATCGACTGATTCATAAGCGCACCGCCACCATCGAGAGCCCATGTGCCACGCCAGCCGGCGGAGTCGTAGTA
>CALFDI010000248.1 GCA_937952875.1 uncultured Verrucomicrobiales bacterium | reverse complement strand
TCTTTCCCATGAGCCTTCGTCTTCCGCCGGTCCTAGTGCCCCCTTCTTGGTATTAAGCCTATTTACCGCCAAACAAGATGACTTCAGATCAAGCTGAGTCGCTCGGCATGCAAAACGAATCATCCAGTAAGCATCAGTAAGATCTACTTCGTATGAAATCGTCTCGTTTAGGCCATACTTACCTCAGTCATTGAGATGAAAAATATCTGAAAATAATTTAGACTCTTTTGTCAGAAAATACGCGTTGTATGTGGCTAGCTTTATCTCCCCCCATATAACGCGAAAGCCCTAGTAGAGCGAACTCTACTAGGGCCGAACAACAACGCACGTATCCTTGTTCAAGGGATACGCAAGAAAGATACCCATTTTAGCTAACGACGCAAGACTTATTTGCTAACTAGTAAAAAAAACATTTAGTCTTCGTAACTCTCTGAACGTGAGTGCCCAGATGTTTCGCTCAAGATGAGTTCACTGTTTGGGAAAACATGAAACGTTCCATCTTCTTCTATGCACTTTGTTGTAACAGGGCCTATACCCGTCACAGTCATTTCTTTTCCATCTCTATGAAGAACGGTGCCGTTCTTATAAATGTCTCTTGCATAGACGCCAGCGACGAGGTTCTGAGATATTGTCTTCATACCCATCCCAAGGGTGATAGCCATCGCCAGAGAAATCCCAGCGACGAGAATGGAGACGGTCGCATTCAATAGCTTCGTCTCAACTCCAAGCTGAGGCAATGCAACAGTGAGAACCATGATGACTATAAAACCGAAGATCAGGCCTGAAAGTGTCTTGGCATAGCGAATCCCCAGAGAGTCTAGGCGGGTGAAAACAGCATTCTGAATAATATCCGCGACCATAAATCCTACGAGCAGGATAATCGTGGCTGTGATCACGCGTGGCAGGAAGGCAAAGATTTGCTCAATCAAGGCGCTTATATCTTTTAATCCAAGTGCCTCTGCTGAGCTACGGCATATGAAAAGGATCACGACCCAAAAAATCGCTTTCGCTAAGATCTGCGTGACCGAGCCTCCGATACCGAGGCGTTGAAGAAGACGTGTGACGCCTACTTTTTCTAAAATCCCGTCGAAACCTATCTTTTCTAGTGTTCCTCCAATAATCTTACTGAGAACAACTGCGATGATCCACCCTATGATGAGGATCATCATGCCGCTGATAAAACTCGGGAGAGCAGAAATGATACCTTCTAGAGTATCGGAGGCCATTTTCTCGAGTGGCTCCGCGACGAGCGATTCAAAGGTAAAGGCTGATGAAGGAGCATCCGTCGCAACTGTGGAATCAGTCGGTAAGAGAGAATTTTCTCCAGGTGCTGGAGGAGTCGATTGAGCAAGAAATGTGAACATGTTATGTTGTGTGAAAAAAGAGTGTATCGATTAAACTCTATAATCGATGTCTGTCCTACCGACTTTGCCAGTAAGTGCTCCGAAGAGTTCGGGAATGGTCGCTGCAAAATTCATCACGATAAATTCTGTAGACTCGCGGATGATCGTCTCGTGCATTGCCCTTAACTCGATCGCCTCGATACGACGCTGATTGATTGGGGGAGTCGCAAGCCAGCCAGCATCTCGCAGTATATCTGCAAAGCTGGCTTCTTCTACAGGGAATGTAGCATCTGTGATCATTGGGTATTAACAGGGTGGGGAGTCTCGTTTTCTATCCGTGTGTAGACTTCTTTGAACTTCTCCATAGAGCGATAGAGACGCATTTTAGCTGCGCTCAATCCAAGATCCAAGATGTCTGCAATCTCCTCTAAAGTAAGACCGGACACGAACTTTAGAGTCAAAATCTCCCTGTCAGAGTCACGAAGACTTTCAAAAACTTTTTCGACTTGTTCGGAAAGTGCTCTATTTTCCACCTCCGGAAGGACAACATCATCCTTTGTAGATGACTCATTCTCAATGGCTTCCTGCTTTTCTCTTTTACGAATAATTTTTGAAATCCGAGAGCGACAATAATTTTGAACAATCGTGTATAACCAGGTTTTAAACTGCGATTTACCCTGAAATTGATGCAATTTATGAAATACTTGGATGAGTGCGTCTTGTGCGACTTCTTCAGCATCGTGAGAATTTCCTAAGACTTTCCTGCACGTGTTATACACGAGACCTTCGTAACGGCGTAGCAGCTCGCGGAAGTGAGTGAGATCGTTGGGAAGTTCTTCTTGGCAGATCGCGACAAGTTCCGAATCTCCCAGGCTTTCTAACCCTTCAACGCGGCGACTTGCGAGCCGTTTAACGGCCTCTACCATCATCATCATCATGTGTGATGAGTGTATGGGAAAAGACGTTAAAAGAGAAAGCCTGAATTCACATTATTTGATAAGCCTTTTTCAGTATTACACCCTGTCGGTGGATCACTTATAGGCAAGGGATCTACAGCATTAGATGGAAGCGGAAAGACTCTATCATATATCCCAGGAGCCATCAGTGAACCGCTTTCGTAAGCACCCTTCAGCATCTCATACTTCGCGTCAAAGTTATCAATATGATGAAGAGCATGAGCTTCTGGCGTCTTAGGTAGCACGGGCGAACCGAACTCATACTGACCGTGATGACTCGCGATGAGGTGAAGAAGGTGCAATCGCACGTGCTCAGATGGCACGTCTTCTTCGATCCATCCGCGGCTCTCAGGTCCATCCATCAGATCCCGCCACAGCTTATTCACGATCTCCATTCCTATACTGATGTGGCCTAGCAGTTCTCCACGGAGATCGACAGTCTGGGCAAAGCTGTCTTCCGCATAGCAGTTTTCCCACAACTTCCCACAATCGTGAAACAGTATACCAACCAGCATGAGATCTTCATTTAAATCAGGATAAGCAGAACACATTCCCGTGGCTCCACGCATCATCTGCGCGGTATGCTCTACGAGACCTCCACGTCTCGCATGATGATTTTTTCGCGCTGCTGCCGCGCGGCGGAATCTATCTCCAAACTGGTCGATAAAGGCTGTGGCGAGAGCCTTGAGCCGAGGTTCTGCTAAGCCATTGACCGCATCTATCATATAGGCCCAGTCGATATCCTGGCGTTTCTTCGTCTCAGGATCACCCGCGAGGAAGTCTTCCTTTTCTCCCTGATTGAGCGGCCGCAGCGTCCAGCTTTTGGCATCCATTCCATATTGGTTCTTGGTCCAGTCTCCCTCTGCACGAATGAATGTCCCAACCTTAAGTGATTCTAAATGCGTGTATTGCGGGTGATTATTCCACGCCTTCAGAGTGAATTGACCCGTCGCATCGACAAAAGTAAGCTCAAGATAAGGCTTACCCGTGCGGGTCTGCTTCAATTGGCTCGCCTGCAGCTGCGCATCGAACTTAGCCGCAAGAGCTTGCTCGCCACTTTCCGACTTAAGTCGGCTAATCGTCATATAATCCACGTCTCAACGCTCTCACAGAGAGGCGCGCTCGAGCAAAGAAAATCACTCCGCCTTTTCCCACGCGTAAGCTGAGCGATTCACTTTAAAAATCTCAGGAGGAAGTGACGCATTGATCTGCGGCGGAAAAAACTCTGTGACAACCACTGTCCCATCTCTCTGAGCCCACTCAATGCGTTCCATAAACTGTGTCTTCTGATTCACCTGCATGACTAGGCTTTTCACATGCTTCCGGATAGGTCCACCCTTGGGCTTGAGGCTCACGATGAAGTGCTCTTTGACCTGATTCGTCCCAGTGACTTTAAAATGCTTCAGTAGTTCTGCAGTCGATCGCCCCTCCCCCATTCCTAGCATCAAGAGAAGGGCCCTAGCACGCTTATCCTTAGGCTTAACCACTACTCCCGACTTATTCTTTTCATCTATAAGGAAGACCTGCTTTCCATCATAGACAGCCGTCGCCGACTTAGGCTTCTGAGTCTCCCATCGAAAGGCCTGTCCTGGTATCATCCAGAGTCGACCGCTACTCTTCACCTCCGAAGTCAGTGCAGGGCTTTTTTTCGTCTGGCGAAACTTCACTTCGACGCTTTTGTGAGCTGCCTGCTTTTCTAGAGTCTCTTTGAGTGGTGAAATATCCTGCGCATAGATCGTTACAAACGAGAGAACTAAGGCAAACACTGCGAACTTCATAAACCAACGCTAGCGCATTTTCTCACAACTCAAAGCTCTCATTCGTGTTACAGAGTTGCTCACTCTTAAATCTTCCCTAGCCTTCTGTGCGTGCCCACTTGGATACGTTTTCTACTTCTCATCAGCATATTACTCGTAAGTGCCTTCGGCCTGAAGCGCCTATCTTATGAGACCGATATCCTGAAAATTCTCCCAAGTGATTTACCAAGTGTTCAGGCGCTCGAAGTCATACGAAATAACTACTCGCGAGATCAACAAGTTATACTAATACTAGAAAGTAATGATGACGAGATCTATGAAGAAGACGTAGCAGATCTCTGCTCTCACTTAGCACCACTTCTCCCAAGAGCTGAGATCGAAAACTCTGCCAACCTCGAATCGCAAACAGAAGACTACGCCAAAGCCTTGGCCGAACTCTGGGCAGAAGCTGAGCCTGAGAAAGCCCAGCAGATGGCTAATTTACTACTCGATGACAAACAACTCACAGCACATCTTGAAACGGTTCGAACGACTATAGAATCATCTTTCGATCAAGGAGCCGCCACTCTCGCATCCTATGACCCTGTCGGATTCTTAAATCACCCCGGTATGCAGGAGCTTTTCGAAAGCGACTTCTCCTATCAAAGTGAAAACGGACTCCTACACCTCATCCTCATCCGCTACCCAGATTTTACACCAGACTATCGTGAAAATCGTCTCATTGCAGATCAGATCACATCAGCTGTGGAATCTTGGCCTGGATTAACTGACCTCAATCTCAAGTATTCACTCACCGGAGGACCCATCTATAGTGCAGAAGTCGGCTCTGCTATGGAGAACGACATGGGTGGCACGATTGCCATCACAGCCCTATTAATCGCTCTACTTTTTCTCATTACGCAGCGTCACCCTCGACAATTATTCGTCATCTCAGGTCTACTTTTTCTCACATTCTTTATCACTCTCGGAGCCGCAGGTTGGATCTACTCATCACTCAACTTACTCAGTGTTGGCTTTGCCGCTATCCTACTCGGCTTAGTCATCGACTACGCAGTGGTTATCGCCCGCGACGCTGCCGAGACAGGGCAGAGTGGAGCCGCATTACGAAAAGAAATCGCACCCAGTATCCTCTGGGCCACCTTTACGACAGTTCTCGTATTTGGCCTTCTTACTTTCAGTTCATTTGATGGAGTGAAGCAGCTCGGCGGACTCGTCGTGATTGGCCTTCTTGCTGGTGCTGCAGTCATGTTGATATTCACCCCTTACTTCGTAAGGAAGTTTCCTAGTAAACCACCTCGACACCTTCTCACCTCTCCATTCCCACGCCACAGAGTCGCACGTCGCCTGATTCTCTGCTGCTTCTTCATACCACTCATTGTCTTTATTTGGCGTGGCCCACCTAGCATCAGTTTTGACCTTTCAATGGTCCAACCTGATGACAGCGCCGCAGAAGCAGCATTCACCCGAGTCAGATCAGAATTCCCTGCCTGGTCAAAGCGGAATCTCACTCTACTCATTCGAGGTGAGAGTCATGAAGACCTCACTGAACGCGCTGCCGCAGTGAAAAAACAGTTGGGAACCATTCAACAATCTGAACTCATCACCAGCAGCGTCTTCCCTGCATCCCTCATACCTAGTCCCACAAATAGGCAGACGAACGTAGACCTCTGGAAAAAAGTTACCTCCGAGAAAGATCGTATCATTTCTACAATATCTGCCGCAGGATTCAGTGAAAAAGGTCTCGCTCTAAACAGAGGCGTCATCACTCACATCGCAGACGCCCCAATGCGGAACAACTTGCTACGAGCACCCGTTATTGCAGTAGACGAAAATAATAAAAATTACTATTTTTCAGGTAGAATCCTTTTAAAAGAAGAACTGACAGAAGAGTCCATGGAAATGCTTAGCACGCTAGAAGACTCCAACGTCATCATTTCTGGCTGGCCCGTATTACAAACAGTATTACTCACCTCAGCGAAAAAAGATTTATTCTACCTCTTCCTCCCGGCAGCCTTCACCTTATTAATCGCACTTCTCATTGTGTTTAGGCGTTGGCGAGACACGCTGATATCCATTGG
>CALFDI010000247.1 GCA_937952875.1 uncultured Verrucomicrobiales bacterium | reverse complement strand
TAGAAGAGGTTGTTAGTTTTTTTGAGTAGCTACGATATTTTTAGTCAACGTCGACTACGGCGTATTCGCCGTCTTTGCGGCGGTAGACGAGTTGGCGGACTTTGCGACGGGCGTTCGTGTAGAGGACGAAGGGGCGGTCGCTGAGTTCGAGCTCCATGATGGCTTCTTCTTTAAAAAGTTCTCTGACGCGGTATTTCTCCGGGTGCACATAGTAGGGGATGGGATCTTCTGCTGATTCTTCCGGATGGTCTAATACGGAGTCATCGTAGAAGCGTTCTTCTAGGTGACGGATGCTTTGCTCGGGTCTGACGCGCTTTTTCTTTAGGAGGCGGGTCTTCTGCTTGCGCATGCGGCGGGCGATCTTCGAGCTAGTCTCGTCGAGGGCGGCATACATGTCTCCACTCTCTGTGGAGGCCTGAATGGTGATGTGATCGGCACAGAAGAGAATGATCTCTGCGATGTGTCGGTCTTTTTGGACGTCCATGATGACTTTAGCCTCGATGATTCTCGGGTAGTCAAGGTGAAGGCTTTCAATGGCTTTTTCAGCATGTGCCCGGAGGGCATCTGTGAGGTCTTCGTGGCGCACCGTGATAACGATGGGCGGGTTCGCGTTTGCGACTTGCATGGTGTTTTTATCCTTTCGTTGAGGTTATCAAAAACTAGAAACAGAGAATCCATCCCTAGTATTTGAAATTCTCACCCAGATAATGTTTTAATGCAATAGGATGTTTGATGATTTCGTCACCTTCTCCTTCTAATATGACACGGCCGTCGTCTAGAAGGTAGGCGTGGTCAACGATTTGGAGGGTTTCGCGGACGTTGTGATCTGTAATAAGAATGGCGAGGTTATCTTGATCTCGCAGTTCTTTGACGATGTCATGGATGTCTGTGACTGCGATGGGGTCGACTCCAGAGAAGGGCTCGTCTAACATGATGAGCTTGGGGTCTGTGCAGAGGCAGCGGGCGATGGTGAGGCGGCGCTTTTCTCCGCCAGAGAGGGTGACGGCGAGGCTTTTCCGGAGTTTTGTGATCTTAAAGCGCTCCATGAGTTCTTCGGCGCGGGCTTTTTGCTGCTTACGCGTGAGGTCCGATCGCGTCTCTAGGACGGCCATGAGGTTATCTTGGACGCTGAGTTTCCGAAAGATGGATTCTTCTTGGGGGAGGTAGCCGAGTCCGCGCTGGGCGCGCTTATGCATGGGGAGCTGGCTAATGTTCTCTTGGCCGAAGAAGACGCTGCCTTCGTCTGGGGGGACGGAGCCGGCGATCATGTAAAATGAGGTGGTCTTGCCAGCTCCGTTCGGGCCGAGGAGGCCGACGATCTCGCCTTGGCCGACGGTGAGGTCTACGCAGTCTACGACGGTGCGATCATTATAGCACTTCTTCAGACCACGCGCACGTAGGAGGGGGATGTCTGTGATGCGCTTAGAGGTGCGTGCTTCGGGGATGTGACGTTTTTCGGCGGCAGGGGCGGACATGGATGTGAAGTCTTAAGGTTTCTTGAGTTCAGTCGCTTTTTGATGCCATTGTCCGGGTGCGACGATTTTGCCGTCCTTTGGGATGATGATGTATTGGTCGGCTTGCTTGGCTTTCATGCTAAAGCCTTTGCCTTTAAAGGTGGGGGTGCCTCCTTTGATGACGGCTTCTTGTTTCGCGTGATCGTAAAAGAGGGTGTCGCCAGTGGCTCTGGCTGTGGTTCCATCGCTGAGCTTGATAGTCAGGTCGATGCCGCCAGATGCGGTGACGCTTTTGAGGCCTTGGAATTGGTTAAAGACTTCGTCTTTTTTCTCATCAGCCTTTTCTTCTGCAGAAGGATCTTCCTTTTTCTCTTTTTTCTCTTTTTTTTCCCCAGCGGGCTTTCGATTCAGGAGGGCTTTGACTTCACCTTTTGCTGTGAGAACCATGCCTTTTGGATGGTATTTAAAGACGACATCTTTGACGTAGACGATGGCGTCAGTCTCGGGGTCGACGTAGATTCCGTCTACGCAGGTGGCTTCGATGTCTGGCTTCTTTTCTGGATCGGTCTCTGCGAGAGGTGGTGCTGCGGCTTTATTCTGAACGGGTATGGAGAGTGTGTCTCGAAAGAGCTTTAGCCGTTCATCGATCTGGGCCGAGGCCTTTTCATGCTGCTCAATAGCAGTCTGCATCTGAGTGATCTGCTGGGTGAAGGGGGCGAGGTCTGTGCCGATGGTCTCCTCTATGCGGGTGAGTTCTGAGGGGGTGAGCGCACCAGGAATAGCTGCTGTGGCGATAGAGCTGAGAAGCGTAAGGCTATTCGCTACGATCGATGTAGGAGTCGCCTGGAAGGGGAATGTCGGCATGTAGAGATGTGGGGTGCGGTGAGGTGTGGTGTGGACTTGGGCGCTCTTTAGCTGGTCCAGGTAGAGGTGATTCCGGCAGGGGCCTAGGAGGTAGGTCTGCTTCGTCTGCATGTTGATGTAGAGGCCCGTGGCTGTGAGGTGACCTCCTGGATCTGTTAGGGTGACGGGGGCTCTGCTGGTGAGGTATGATGTGTCTGCGTCGAATTCAGCGGAATCGAGCAGGAGCCGTGTGCGGCGGTTACCAGACTGGTCATAGAGGGAGAGGTCGATGTCTTGTCCGATGGCCTGCTTTTCTCCTAGAATGGTGAGATTAGCTATAGCTGTGACGGAGCTGAGGCGCTGGTTGGCGTCATAGTTCGGCACTCGTAGATTCTGCAGCACGCTACCGGGGGTCAGCATGTCCATGGCGCCTCGCTTCTTCTTCTTTTCCTCGGCTAGTGCGAGCTGAGGAAGACAGGAGATGAGAAGATATGTGGCGATGCGGTGCATGGAGAGGCTGGTCTGCGGTTTGATGGACTATTGAATGGCTGCGTGGACCTTGAGCAGCTGTGTGAGCACGCCTTCGATGTCAGCGAGTGGGATCTGATTTGGTCCGTCGGAATAGGCTTCGGCCGGGTTTTTATGCACTTCCATAAAGAGGCCATCGATGCCTGTGGCAACGGCTGCGCGGGCGAGGACTGGGGCGAGAACTCCGTCTCCACCTGTGGTGCCACCGAGGCCGCCTGGGCGCTGAACGGAGTGAGTGGCATCAAAGATCACGCGCATCCCGTGCTCGCGCATCCAGTAGAGGGCACGCATGTCTGAGACGAGGTTGTTATACCCAAAGGTCGTGCCGCGCTCTGTGACAGCGTATTTCTCACAGCCGAAGGCCTGCATCTTTTCGGCGACATTGACCATATCCCATGGGGCGAGAAATTGGCCTTTTTTGATGTTTACGGCGCGTCCAGTCTTGGCGCAGGCCTCTAACAGGTCTGTCTGGCGGCAGAGAAAAGCGGGAATCTGGAGGAGGTCGATGTGTTCTGCAGCGATGTCTGCCTGTTCAGCTGTATGGATATCGGTGGTGACGGGGACGTTGAGTTCTTTTCCGATTTCACCTAGCAGCTTGCAGCCTTCTTCAGGGCCGGGTCCGCGGAATGATCCGACGGAGGTGCGGTTCGCCTTGTCGAAGGAGGCTTTGAAAACGAATGGGATCTTGAGCTTTTCAGAGATGGACTTCAGTTCCCGAGCCATCATCCAGGTGAAGTCTTCGGTCTCGATCGCACAAGGACCGAGGATGAAAAGCGGGAGATCTCCGCCTATCTCAGCGGTCTTGAGTGTGAATGCAGGTGTCATTGAGATTGGTTCGTGTAAAGGGCTTGGACATTATCGAGGACGCGAGTCAGAAGTTTATCTTCGGCCTCTGATAGGTTGTCTGCAGACTTGTCTTGCAGCATTTCTAGCGAGTCCAAGACTGATTTGGCGGCCTTAATATTAACCGATGTTTCACCTGTCGTGGGATTTGGGATCTGTCCGAGAAAAAGGCCTGCATTCTGGGCCTGGAAGAGCACAAAGTCGTAAAAACGACTGTCGATGTCTGGGGGAGCGTCTGGCATGTGGCGAGGAGTGTGAACCACTCGCGACTAATCAGCAAGGCTATGAATCACTCGTTCAGATCGATTTTCACACGGTAGAACTGTTCGGTTGAGCCTACAGTGAATGTCATTTCGACTCTCTCAAAGCCATTGTTCAGGTCTGTCGTGACTTCATTTCCTAGCGTGACGTCTTGCCAGTCGGTCGATGTGAGAGTGCTAGACTCCTGCACCGTATAGACGAGCGCTCGTGCAGCAGCATCAGTCCGACGAAGGAAGGTGTATTTGACCGTTCCTGTGGTGTCAGGTTCGCTCGCAATGGGGAGGAGCGGAGTCGCGCTGCCGGCCTGCACGCGTTCATTGACAGAAATGTCTCCACCGAAGGCGTATTCAGCTAGGTTAGGTATAGAGTCACTATCATCGTCAGCATCTACGGTCTGAGTGGTAGCAGGGGCTACATAGCTGAGGTAAGAGTCGAGGACTGTGACGGTGATTGTGTCAGTGATCGCTG
>CALFDI010000246.1 GCA_937952875.1 uncultured Verrucomicrobiales bacterium | reverse complement strand
CGTCGCCTTTTTCCGTGGCCAAGTCGTGGTCAGCCTCATCGATGGGATACTCACCGGCATTGCTCTCAAGGCTCTTGGCCTCCCCTACGCGATCAGTATCGGAATCGCTCTGGCCGTCTTAGGTATCATGCCATTCATCGGCATCATCGTCACATTTATTCCTGCCGCTCTGATCGCACTCGGGCATTTTGGCGATTGGCAGCATGTTCTCTATGTCGCTTTGATTTTCTTTGCTGTGCAGCAAATCGACGGCTTCTTAATTCAGCCGAAGATCGTCGGAGATTCCGTCGGGTTACACCCTCTAACTGTGATATTCTCGGTGCTCCTCTGGTCACTCTTACTCGGAGGCTTTATCGGTGCACTCCTTGCTGTGCCTATGACAGCTGCAGTCAAAGTGCTCTTCGGTCGGTATATTTGGCAGAAAAAGTTAAAACCGCTTGGTGACGCTTCAGACGATCTCGCTCCAGCCTAAAAGGTCCGCACAGTATCGATCACCGAATAGCCCTCACCAGCGAGGAGGCCAGTGGCATAAAAGCCGCCGTCTTCATCAAAAGCGCAGCCTATCCCGATCGAGTTAAACGATTTACTGAGGATCGCCTTTCGGTGCTGCTTACTATTCATCCATCCACGGATAGTAGCTGCTGAGTGACTTTCACTCTGACGCCCCCAACCCGTTAGAACGACTTCTCCAGTCGCGCCATACCCGAGGGCACGCGCCTCCCTCACCCGGAGGGAAAAGTTATAGTGTGCCAGCTTATTACGATCATCTCCGACCTTGTCTTTATTCAGCACGAGGAATCGGCTGTGTTTTCGAGAAATGCGCGCCAAGTCACGTTTATGTTTGAGAGGTTTTAGACCATGCTTTGCTCGCTCAGCGTTGACCTTCTTGACCAGATTTTTTTCAAATCCAGCTGTCTTCGCCGTAACTGGGCGCATGACTTTAGGAGGAGTCTCATAGTTAGCCTGATTGCCACAACTCACTGCAAAAATAAGAGCTACACCACAAAAGAGATGCTGAAAGTTCATCTTAGCATACTACTCTTATTTTCATATAATACGAGCATTCTTCATAAACTCGATGATCACGCGTTCGATTCTTGCCTCTAGCTCTCAAATTTCATTTCTTTACCTTATGGAATCACATGAGGTTTTGAAAAACGCCTTTGCTAACACATCGCCAAAAGCTATTGCTGCCGAACTCGGTATATCACTCAGTCTCGTCTATAAATGGGCTCAAGAACAGTCAGAGAGCGGCAGTGGATCACGTAATCCACTCGACCGGATCATTGAAATTTTTAAACTCACGGACGACCCTGCCATCATTGAATTTCTCTGTGAGCAGTGTGGAGGATACTTTGTCAGAAATCCCGATAGCAGCTGCGAGAAAGGATACGAAGTTCTACCTGCGACGAATGAGATCGTCATGCAGTTTTCTAGCCTGCTATCTGAGATCTCAAAAGCAGCGCTCGATAACTCGATCACCAATACCGAGGCTGAAGACATCCGCCTCCTCTGGGATAAGCTGAAAGGCTACGGCGAAGGATTCGTCCGCTGCTGTGAAGAAGGCGACTTCGAGAAGATGCAAGAAGAGCGCCAAAAGCGCGAACAAGAGATGCAACCTAAGCCGCGCACGCGACTCTACTAGGCTTCTCTGAGTTATCTTCTCTCTTCGATAATGAGACTCGGTCCTCACCACCTCGCCTACTGCACGAATGTCCACCCCGCAGAAACGTGGGAAGACACTCTGCATGCACTTCAAACGTATACCATGGAGGTGCGTAATAGCGTCGCCTCCGAGGAACGATTTGCCATCGGCCTACGTCTGTCTGACCAAGCATCTCAAGACCTCATAACGGGGACAGCTCTTGACGAATTCATTGCCTGGATGGATTCAGAAAACGTCTACGTCTTCACCATTAACGGATTCCCCTTCGGAGACTTCCACGGCACACGGGTCAAAGAGAATGTGTATCGACCAGACTGGACTAGCCCAGAGCGCCTGAGTTACACAAAGCGATTATTTGAGATCATTGCCCGTATTTCTCCTAGAGACTCGCAAGGGTCTGTCTCCACATTACCTGGATCATTCAAAGCATTCGGTGCTGATGAAGCCACTATGTTTCGACAGCTCGAAGACCTCGCACAGTTCATAGAACAGCTTTCTATCCAACACGACAAAGACCTCCATTTAGGAATGGAGCCCGAACCGCTCGGACATTTTGAAAACACGGAAGAAACACTCGCATTCTTCGACCGTTTCCTTTCGCACTGCAGTGATCCGGATTTGATCAAAAGGCGTATCGGCATCAATTACGACACCTGCCATTTTGCACTCGAGTATGATGACTGCCGTAGTTCACTTGATGCGCTCACTCAGGCAGGGCTACGCATATCAAAAATCCATCTTTCGAATGCACTGTCACTCGACCCTCGCTCCCCACACGCCCTCGCAAGGCTACCGGACTTTAACGAACCGACTTATCTCCACCAAGTCATGACTCGCAGTCGCGACGGCCATATCGCACGATATGCAGACATCCCTGAAGCCCTACCAGTCGCTGATAGGAATGCCGAAGAGTGGCGCATTCACTTTCACATCCCTCTCTACGCAGATCCAG
>CALFDI010000245.1 GCA_937952875.1 uncultured Verrucomicrobiales bacterium | reverse complement strand
AACATGAATCGAGTGAAGGAAAATTGATACATGAACATGCCGCCCGTGCCATCGTCTATCCGATGGCACGAGCGGCAAATCACAAAAAACCCATGACGGGACCCGAAGACTAACCCTGTCGATCAGAATTCGTCTACATATTTCGAAAAGGGTTTTTTCTTATGGATGTTCGCCCCGAGGAAAGTCATTTCCCACGATAGTCATACTCTTGCCAGCTGCGTATTCTCTGTGCACTGTCTCTACTGTGTCCGAGAGCTTCTACCAAAAGACGAATGAATCCCCAGATCAGCCATTTGAGGCGAGTCTCCGACCACCTGCATTCTCAGAATTCATCGGACAAGACAAAGCCAAGGAGAGGCTCCAACTCATGGTCGACGCCGCGAAAATGCGGGGCGACGTGTTAGATCATGTGCTACTAACAGGGCCTCCAGGCTTAGGAAAAACGACACTTGCTAACATTATAGCGAACGCCGTCGGGACGACGATTCACACGACCTCTGGCCCACAAATCGAAAAAGCAGGTGATCTTGCGGGCATTCTGACAAATCTTCAGAAAGGTGATATTTTATTCATCGATGAGATTCACCGCCTCCATCCAGCGATCGAGGAATATCTCTATCCGGCTATGGAAGACTTCCGCCTCGATATCATTATCGACTCCGGTCCATCTGCGCGCTCCATTCAGCTAAACCTTCCTAAATTCACTCTCGTGGGTGCTACGACTCGTGCAGGTATGTTGACTGCCCCACTTCGCTCTCGCTTTGGCTTCACGAACCGGCTCGATTACTACAACCTCGAAGATCTTGCATCTGTCATCGAACGATCTGCAGGTCTACTAGAAGTCGAAGTAGAGCGCGCAGGAGCCATTCAGATAGCCTCGCGCTCTCGCGGCACTCCGCGTGTTGCGAATGCCCTACTGAGATGGACACGTGACTACGCTCAAGTAAAGGCAGACGGAAAGATCAACGAGAAGATCGCAGATGATGCACTCACCATGATCGAGATCGACAGTGATGGACTCGATGAAATGGATAAGCGCCTTTTGGAAGCCATGATCTATAAATTTAACGGCGGTCCAGTCGGCATCTCTTCTCTTGCTGTAGCAGTAGGCGAAGACGCCTCTACGATAGAAGATGTTCACGAGCCCTTCCTCATCATGCAGGGACTTTTCAAACGCACACCTCGCGGCCGGATGGCCATGCCAGCAGCATATGAAAAGATAGGAGCCCCCGTTCCGCCTAAGGCGCAGGAAGAATTATTTTAAAAGTCATTCGCGCCACTCAATGGGGACTGGAATGAATTTTCACGACTTCCTTTCTGGCTCCCTCCACGGAGGCGATCAACTTGATCTAAATACCAGCTGACACCATCCTTACGATCCGTCTCACTCGCCTTCAGCTCACCCTTCAGCTTGAGGTAATCATCTAGGTCTCCAGTGACTAGGCTTCCCGTATTCAGCTCATACCAGTCTAATACGTCACGTGCGCGATCAGCATCTCGTATGAGCCTTTCGCGTAGCGCAGTTAATTCATCGAGAACTTTGCTCCGTTTCTGCTCATTCGCAGGTGGCTGAGCTACAAGCTCGGCGTAGTCAGACACGACGGAACGCATGAGTGGAAAGCATCGATAGCTGAGACGCATCAACTGCTGAGTCCGACGCACTCGCTCCTCTACCCGTTCTTTTTCATCTAGCTCTTCTAGATGCGTCCATAAAGACACCTTTTCGACTTCCCCATCACCTCTATCTTTCTCAACGATGAGTATAGTATCTAGCCTTTGATCCGTCTCTCGGACAGTTAGCACATCTGTCGTTCTCGCTTGGGATAAGTTCGCGATCTTTAGTGCGACCCATTTCTTGAGACTACTTTCAGAAATATTTCTATCAGGAAAGTGCTTCCCTAGTAATAGAGTCGGTTCACCAACAAAACTACCCACCTCAGCGAGGAAGGCTGGAAAGGCCCGACGGTTGTCAGGTGAAGACTCTACGATAGACATCACAAGAGCCCCCGCCCAGATGCGGAATTCATTCCGAGAAATGGGATCCAGCTCAGAGAGCTGCTGCGTCTCGAAGAGCTTATCCACGCCGAGACCAGCATTACTTTTCATCACTGCATCATAAAGCTCACGGTCACCTTTATTATTCTTCCAAACGAGAGCTTCTAACAGCCCTTCTGTTAGCCAAGGCGGAGATGCCCAGCTGACACCTGGTGAATGGTCCGGTTTACGCAGTCCATTTTCTATCACGAGAAAGGAGATAAACTCTCTGGCAAGCGCTTCACGATCGAGCCCCGACTCAAGCCACAGATCTAACTGCAATCGATAGCCAGACGGCGTATTAAGGAGTTGCTTGCGGAGCGAACGCTTCTGCTGGCCAGGCACAGGGTTATGGATCTCCAGTATGATAGGGTGACTCCATTTATCGGCCTGTCCATCAGTCAAATACAGCGATAAAATATCTCGTCGAATGCTTTCTACGTAGCTGAGCACCGCGCTACGCACCTCCGGCTTATCCGCGTAGACTGTGATGAGTCCATCCGCACTGATCGAACGACGATTCTGTGATCTCTGTTCGACCTTACCGGCCTCAAAGATTGGACGATCCGTTTGCGCTAACAAAGAAGCCCAGCTTAGGACGCTGAGGCAGAAACAACTCTGGAGGAGGAATCTCACGCGACTATAGATTCCCCGGATTATCAGGTGTGAGCTCTATCGGGCGAGGATCGAGCTTAATCACGCCGTCTTCTAAGTGAATACTAGTCATTCCGCCAAAGCCGAGTTCGAGCTCTTTTTTCAAAACCTTTTGAATCGCTTTAAATCCATCTTGCACGAGGAGAGCGTAGACTGGTGGGAATTTTTGATTTCCTAGACGCGCGCCAACTCTATCGAGCACGAGAACAGGCAGGCCTTGTGAATTATTCTGCGTCCGTGTTTCGAGAAACATAGATACGGTATGTGCGTAGCCCATGACCTCTCGCTCAATAATAACCTCCAGCACACCTGGCTCGATACGGACACCTAGCCCTTTTATCTTGATCTTCAGCTTACTTTTTAAAAAGCCCTCTTGTTTCAGAGAAACACGCTCTGAGAGATAGCGATTCAGCTCT
>CALFDI010000244.1 GCA_937952875.1 uncultured Verrucomicrobiales bacterium | reverse complement strand
TTTTCAAAATCACCTCAATGGAGCGAAAATGATGCTCACGCCTGAGCTCAGCATGGAAATCCAGGCGGCCCTCGGTTCAGACATCGCCATGCTCTTCGATGAGTGCCCGCCCTACCCTTGTGAGCGGAAATACGCCGAGACATCCAATGGACTCACTCAGCGCTGGGGCCAGCGCTGTAAGGATTGGATCGAGAAAAATAAGCCACGCTCTGGAGATGGCCGTCAGCTACACTTCGGCATCGTCCAAGGATCAATCTACGAGGACCTGCGCGCAGAATCTGCTAGAGGCCTCGCTGAGCTAGACTTCGATGGCTATGCCATCGGTGGCGTCTCCGTAGGCGAGCCTGAACACGAGATGTTCCGCGCCATTGATAATGCTGAGCCATTTCTGCCAAAAGACAAACCGCGCTACGCCATGGGCCTAGGCACTCCGACTCAACTTCTCGAGATGATTTCCCGAGGAGTCGATATGTTTGACTGCGTAATGCCGACCCGCCTAGCGCGCCACGGCACCTTCTTTACATACGACGGCCCGCGCCAAATTAAGAACCTACAATTCGAACGTGATGAGGCTCCGCTAACGGAAGATACCCACCCACATATCGCTCGCTTCAGCCGCTCATACATCCGTCACCTCTTCCGTGCGGGGGAAATGCTCTCTTTAAGATTGCTTTCCTTTCACAATTTGCATTTTTACCTGTCGCTCATGGAGCGATCGCGGGCAGCTATCGAGGCTGGAACTTTTACTGAGTTCCGCCGCGAGTTTACCGCCCGCTACACTGCATCTTCACCATTATGATCTCTACTCTCACTTTTCTCGCCCAAGGTTCACCTCAAGGCGGTGGCCTTTCCTCTATTTTTATGATTCTCATCATGTTCGTCATGATGTGGGTCATCGTCATTCGCCCGCAGCAGAAGCAGCGCAAAGAACTCGCTGCTAAGATCGCTGCGATGAAGGTCGGCGATAAGGTCGTCACAGCTGGTGGCATTCATGGAATGGTTCACAAGATCAAAGACAATGTCGTCACCCTCAAAGTCGCTGAAGGCGTCATCATGGAATTTGAAAAAACATCCATGCAGACAGTCAACAGCAAGAAGAGCGAGTCCGCTAAATCCTAAAAAACCTCCCAACCACGCACATCAGGCCTCTCAAGAGTGGTGAATTAGCAAAAACTGACTTTTTCATCGCCTTTGCCCCTGATCTTTCAGTAATTCTTTTCTCTCATCATGACGTTCTCTACACTTCTTGGCTACGTAGATCTTAGCCAAAGCCCGATTCATCTCTTTCTCGTAGGTTTTGGCTTACTAGTTCTATTTTTCTGGTATTTCGCCACGGAGTTAGAAAAGCGTAAGCGTAATATCGGCACAGCTCTCGTTCTAGGCCTCGTCACTCTCTGCTTCCTCGGAGTCATGCCTCCTAAGGAACGTCTCAAAGGTGGTGTCGACATTGAAGGTGGTGTCGCCTTCACCCTTCGCGTGCAGTCTGGCATAGGTCTCCAAGGTGAAGAACTCGCCGTCACTCCAGAAGCTGTCGAGCAAGCAATCGAAGTTCTACGCCGTCGTCTCAATCCGAACAATAACACTGACCTCTTTATCACTGGACAGGGTAATGACCGCATCGTTCTTCAGATGCCTGGAGTCACTGAAAAAGAGGCTAAAGAAGTCGAGAGAATCATCGAAGAAACTGTTCGCCTCGAGATGCGCGCTGTTCACCAACAGAGCGACACTCTCGCTGGACAGGTAGAAGCGACTGGAAAGAAAATTCCTGGATATGAACTTTTCACTTACACGCGTAAAGATCGCTTCAAAGAAGAGATTAGCTCCCCTGTTCTCTTATCAAAACGCATCGGTCTCGATGGATCATTCATTCAAGAAGCCTATCCAGATATCACAACAGACAGCGTTCAAATCCGCTTAAGTGGAGATGGAGGAAAGCGTATGGAGAGCTTTACTGGTAAGATGACTGAAAACAGAGACAGTATTTCTGTCGTGCTCGACGGAGTCGTAAAGTCTCTCGCAGTTGTTCAGCAGGTCCCACTCGGCCGGAACTTTAGCATCACTGGTCTTGATAACGAAGCTGAAGCTCGCTCCCTCGCCCGTGTCCTCAATAATCCTCTTAAGAACCCACTCCTAGTCGAGGAGAAACGTCAAGTCTCTGCCACACTCGGAGCTGAGACTGTCAAGCAAGGTATCAACGCTGGTCTTGTCGGCCTAAGTCTCACAATCATCTTCGTCCTCTGCTACTACCGCTTCGCAGGCATCATCGCGATCGTTGCTCTCGGGATTAACATCGTCCTCCTCTTCGGAGCGATGGCCATGATGGGCTTCACATTTACCCTTCCAGGTATCGCAGGTATCATCCTAACAATCGGTGTCGCCGTCGATGCCAACGTTCTTATCTTCGAACGTCTTCGCGAAGAACTCGCCAATGGTAAGTCAGTGAAAACAGCGATCGCTGCAGCATTCGACAAAGCATTTTCAGCTATCTTCGATGCCAATATCACGACTTTGATCACAGCGATGATCCTCTTCTGGCGTGCATCAGACACCGTCAAAGGCTTCGCCATCACCCTTACAATCGGTATTCTCGCCTCCATGTTTGCAGCACTCCTCGCAGTGCGCGTCATGTTCTGGTGGTTCACAGATGCAGGCATGGTCAAGAAGCTGAACTTCATGAATCTCGTGCCGAAGCGCTCGATTGATTTCCTTTCAAAGCGCACTGTCGCATTCGCCATTTCTGGTCTTCTTATCCTACTCAGTATTGGAGGAGCATTTGTTAAGAGTGACTCTGCTCTCGGTGTCGACTTCACAGGCGGCTCCCTCATCCGCTTCTCTGTAGGCGATGATAAAGTCGAAGCGAGTCAAGCAGCCTCCATTCTCGATAACGTTGAGCTCTCTCAAGCACCATTCGTGCAGGAAGAAAGCACTGCCGGCTCTGGTGAACTACTCACAGTTCGTGCAGCGACAGATGACTCTGAGAAAATCATTGAAACCCTCCGAGAGAACATTCCTACACTCGCGGATAAGAAAGTCTCTATTGATACAGTCAGCGCCAGCCTTGGTGGAGAATTCCTCACGAACTCCCTCATAGCACTCGGCATCGGCCTTATCGCGATCTTAGTTTACATCACCATCCGATTCGAATTCTCATTCGCTCTCGGAGCGTTCGTTGCCATCTTCCATGACTTGATCATCTCGATTGGCATCGTCCTCCTCCTAGGCGGCGAGCTCAATCTCATTCACGTAGGTGCCTTCCTCACCATTGCCGGTTACTCGATCAATGACACCATCGTCGTCTTCGACCGAATCCGTGAAGATCTTCTCATCCGTCGTGGAAACATTAAGGAGATTATGAACACCGCTATTAGTGCGACACTCTCACGGACAGTCCTCACCTCCTTAACGACATTCATCACAGTCGTCGTTCTCTACCTCTTCGGTGGAGCTGGTCTCGCGGACTTCTCACTCGCAATCATGATCGGAGTCATCGTTGGAACTTACTCCTCTATCTTCGTCGCCTCACCAGTTGTCTATCTCTGGGCTAAGATGAACGGAACGAACCTCCGCAAGGAAGTGCTCGACCGCCAGATCGAAGCTGAAGTCGACCCTGACACATTAGACGCTCACTAATACGAGACACACAGTTCTTTTCCAAAAGCGATCCTGTCTCAACTGGCAGGGTCGCTTTTTTGTGTAGTGAAAAGTCATCTTCTCGGCAGACAACGACATTAAAGTTCACCTACACAGAGAACGAACTACTAAATGAACGATGACTCTCACTTATTTAGCTGATCCGATTCTTTCGCCGGCTGGGCCTGGCTCTCACTACCTAGGCGACGTTCTCGAGCCATACGAAGCTCTCTGAGTTCTTTGTATTTTTTCATGCGCAATGTAGACATCTTCCTCGCTTCGGGAAGTAATTTATACATCAGCATATGTGTGGCTACACCTAGAGCAACGGCCTGCGCCATCCAACCACCTAAACGAAGACCTATCGCCCAAAGCCCCAATCCGATTAGCGGGGCAATCATTGTCACCGTCCACAGTAAGACTACCTGCAATTTGGCTTTTTGATATTCAGACTCTTCAACATCCAATGCGATATTAAAAGATGGAGGTAAGTTTTCGTTACTCATATTTTGTGTAAGATTACTGGCAGAAAAGACAGATTCACCAACACGATAACGTTGATCGATCAAAAAAGGACTGCGTCAGTAATTTTCTATAAAACAAACTATGCAGCAGAGGACACCATAGCGCCAGTCACAGCAATGAGCTGTGAAAGCATTTATCAATCCATCGAGAAAAATACGCTCTTTTCTTATATTCTTATTAAGAAGTGAGATTTCTGGGACGTAGTATTACCTTATATGCGTATTTTGTTGGTCGGATTCTTGATTTTAGCCAACCAGTTATCGTGGGCTGATGACTTTGCCGCATCAGCTGTGCCGCTTATACAAAAGCATTGTGTGACGTGCCATGGGCCTGACAAAAGCAAGGGTGGCATCACTCTCCATGATATCACCACTGAAGGCCATGCCTTTCAAAACTTCGAACTGATTCAGAATGCTCTCGAGCAAATTGAACTGGGCGATATGCCGCCAGATGATGAAGAGGTCCTTCCGACTCCGGAAGAAAAAGCTGAACTTCTCCAGCAGCTCAAGAGCATTACCAAACGCGTCGTCAATGGTGAGGTTCCTCAGAAAGCGGGCCGCGTGACACTGCGTCGCCTGAATCGCACGGAGTATCACTACACCGTGAAAGACCTCTTTGGTGTGACATTTAATCCGAGTAAAGACTTTCCCGTCGATGGTGCAGGCGGTGAGGGCTTCGATAATACGGCTGATGCGCTGTTCTCCTCCCCTGCTCTGCTAGAGAAATACCTCGCGGCGGCTCACAAAGTCATCGCAGCCGTTTACGATGATTCACGATTAGTTCAAAAAATCATCTTTGCGCAGCCTGAGTCTCCCTCAGAAATAGATGCTACTGCGAAAAAAGTCCTCACATATCACGCATCACGTGCTTACCGGAGGCGTGTGTCAGATGAAGATATGGCGCCTTTACTCTCTGCATTCTCCCGTGGGGTTACGAGAGGGCTGACCTATCAAGACGCGCTGCGCGCTCCCCTCACAGCTTTGTTAGTTAATCCGCGCTTTCTTTTCCGTGCCGAGCATAATCAAAAAGACCACGATGAATGGCAGCTGAACGATTTTGAAATCGCGACGCGGCTTTCTTACTTTCTCTGGTCATCCATGCCTGATCGCGAACTTTTTCGCCTAGCTGATCAGGGAAAGCTCACTGACCCTGATGTGCTCCGGCAGCAGACTCAGCGTATGCTAGCCAGCCCGAAGTCAAAGGCACTCGCACGTCACTTCGGCGGTCAATGGATCGGCTTTGATAAGATGATCGATCACGTCCAGCCGGACAAAAAGCGCTTCCCCGGCTTTTCGCTCAATCTGAGAAAAGCGATGTATCACGAAGGCGTTGAGTTCATGCATCATCTGATTACAGAAGATCGCCCCATCTATGAACTCATTGATAGCGACTACACTTTCGCGAATCAGGCGCTCGCTCAGCACTACGGACTCTCCACCCCTGTCTCTGGCGCGGCTTTAAGAAAAGTTCCTATTCAGAACGAACAGCGTGGTGGAGTTCTCGGCATGGGTGGGGTGCTCGCCTCCACATCTCTCCCTATGCGGACGAGTCCCGTGCTACGAGGTGTATGGATTCTTGACTCTCTCCTAGGCGACCCTGCCCCACCGCCACCTCCAGATGCGGGTGAACTTCCAGCTGATGATACGAAGGCTGGCGGCCTGACCTTCCGCGAGCAGCTCGATGCCCATCGCCAGTCCAAGTCCTGCGCATCCTGCCATGCGAGGATCGACCCACTCGGCTTCAGTCTAGAAAACTTCGACGCGATAGGAAGATGGCGTGATCGTGATGCGAACGGAAAGCCGATCGATAGCAGTGCGACTCTCCCGGGTAACATTTCATTTTCCTCTCCCAAAGAGCTGAAAACTCTCCTCATGGACAGTAAGGATAAATTCGCGCGGAACATGATCCGCAAGGGTCTCTCTTATGCGATAGGCCGAGGACTGGAATATTATGACGAAGCTATCGTAAATGATATTCTCACTACGGTGAAAACCAACAATTACAGCACGCAAAGCTTGATACACTCTATTATCCGTTCACGCCCCTTCCTAAAAAGATCCAGCACCCGTTAACCCTATGGCCAATATTCAATCTAACAGATGGCAGCTCTCACGCAGGCAAATGCTCCGCGGCATGGGCGCAACTCTAGCGCTCCCCTTCCTCGAGGCTATGCGTCCTCTAACGGCCTATGCCCAAGGAACCGGATCTAGTCTAGACCCGGTCCGCATGGCGTGTCTCTTCATGCCAAATGGTGTGCGCCCAGATCGCTGGGGAGCAGAAGGACATGGGAAAAGCTTCTCGCTCTCACCCATTCTCTCTCCGCTAGAAGCGGTAAAAGAGGATCTTCTCGTCATCAGCGGGCTCTCTAACAAGCCCTCACATCATGGTGATGGGCACTACTTTAAAACGGCCAGCTGGCTCACCTGCACCACCATCGAGCACACGGAGGGCTCTAACATTTCTGCGAATGGCATATCGATCGATCAACTCGCAGCGAATGCCATCGGTGGTCAGACGAAGTTGCCTTCTATGGAACTCGGAATCGAGCCGATCAAGTCAGGAGTCGATCGCAACGTCAACCTGACTCGCCTCTATGGATCGCACATTTCCTGGAAAAAGCCTGACGTCCCACTTCCCTGTGAAATTAATCCGCGCAATGCCTTTGATCGCCTTTTTCGGAATCGAGCGAAGGATTCAAAGAATCGCCCAGCAGTTGATCCAGACGCCTCAGTTCTCGATATCGTCCTAGACGATGCAAAGAGTCTGAAGCGCCAACTCGGAAATGAAGACACGCATAAGCTAGATCAATATCTTGAGAGTGTCCGAGAAGTTGAGAGACGAATTACGAATGAAGCGAAGCAAATTGGCTCTGGGCAGAATATAACACCTGAAGCTCTCGCGAAGCTCAATGAACTGAACCGCCGTATTCAGAAGTCCGGCGGCAGCAAAGAGAATGAACTCGGATCACTCAGTAGAATCGACCCGACGGAACATGTCCAACTGATGCTCGATATTATGGTGCTAGCCTTCTGGACAGACTCCACACGTGTCTCGACGTTTATGTTTGGTAACTCCGTCTCTAACAAGAACTTCTCCTTCCTAGACGGTGTGAGCGGTGCTCATCACTCGATCTCTCACCATAAGAATGATGCTGATCAAATGGACCAGTATGAGAGAATCAATACCTGGCACACTGAACAATATGCCTACATGCTAGAGAAAATGCGGGAACTCCCAGATGGCGATGGGAATCTTCTCAATAACTCCATGGTCCTCTTCGGGTCAGGGATTAGAGATGGAAATAAACATGCAGCAAAAGACCTCCCAACCCTCTTAGCCGGGCAGGCCAAAGGACAAATCAAAACTGGACGCCACCTCGATACCAAAGGGAAAGGCCAGCTCGCAGCACTCTACCACGGCATGCTCAACCGCGTCGGCACACCTACTCAATCGATAGGAGATGCCAAACGCGAATTGCGTGGACTCTAAAACTCGCAGCTACCAGGAGTTCGAGCGAATGGAATGACATCGCGAATATTCTGCATACCCGTGATGAACATCAGCATCCTCTCGAAGCCCATGCCAAATCCTGCATGCGGCACAGTGCCGTATTTCCGCGTATCGATATACCACCAGTAGTCTTCTTCACTGAGACCGTGATGCTTCATATTCTCTAGTAATTGATCCATCCGTTCCTCACGCTGACTCCCACCTACTATCTCCCCGATACCAGGAACCAGCAGATCCATAGCAGTCACCGTTTTTCCATCATCGTTGAGACGCATGTAGAATGGCTTAATTTCTTTCGGGTAATTGTAGATTGTCGTCGGCTTTTTAAAGTGCTCTTCAGTCAACCAACGCTCGTGCTCACTCTGTAAGTTCACGCCATACTCGACTGGGTATTCAAAAGTCTGACCACTCGCCTGTAAGATCTCAACAGCCTCTGTGTAACTCACCCGTTGAAATGGCTTTTCCACCACGTCTTGTAAGCGCTGAACGAGGCCTTTATCGACGAATTTAGCGAAGATATCCAAGTCTCCCTCGTGATTCTCCAAAGCGTCTTTGACAAGGTATTTTACGAAATCCTCTGCCAAAGTCATGTCTTCCTCCAAATCACAGAATGCCATCTCAGGCTCGATCATCCAAAACTCAGAGGCATGTCGTGATGTATGTGAGTTCTCAGCACGAAACGTCGGCCCGAAGGTGTAAACATTCGATAGAGCCGTCGCCATCAACTCACCCTCTAACTGACCACTCACGGTGAGGTAAGCTGGCTTTCCAAAAAATTCTTCTTTCCCACCTGATGACACGCGGAACATCTCACCCGCGCCTTCACAATCGCTGGCTGTAAGGATCGGTGTATGCACGTAGGTAAAGTCACGCTCATCGAAGAAACGGTGGACAGCACGAGCGAGGCGGCTGCGCATGCGGAAGACTGCCCCATAGAGATTAGCACGCGGACGGAGGTGTGCGATAGAGCGCAGGAACTCTGGCGTATGGCCTTTCTTCTGAAGTGGAAAGTCATCGGGCGCAGCACCTAACAGCTCCACCTCTGTCGCCTGCACCTCCCACGCCTGGCCCTTACCGGGGCTCGCTACCAAGTTTCCAGTAATCGCGACGGATGCTCCTGTCGTCATTTTTGAAATGTCGTCATAGCCTGGAATGCCCGCATCAGCGATCACTTGAATATTCGCCAGACAAGTGCCGTCATTGAGTTCCATAAAGGAGAAAGCCTTAGAATCTCGACGCGTCCGCACCCAGCCCTTGATGACGATTCCTTCTACTGCTGATTCGCTTTTTAGAGCTTTTTTGATCAATGTCCGCATGCCGATAGGTCTATCGATGCTCACTGCAGATCTCAACCGATATTTTGCCTGATTCTCTCTTCGAGAGCACCTTTCAAACGCGTAGTCAAATCTCCATCACCAGCCAGCGCCCTCTGGTCGATATGTGAGATTGCTTGGACGTTTCTAAGAGAGCTTGTCAGAAAGGCCTCTGTGACAGTTTCAAGCTCGGAATAAGGGAAAGACTCTACCTGCAGCGGTATCGAGAGTTCTTCACATAACTCGATCAAAATAGCACGTGTCACCCCTGGCAAGCAGCCACTACTCAGAGGAGGAGTGATCAGAACGCCATCGCGGATAATAAAGACATTAGACGTCGCCCCCTCACAGAGTTCCCCCGCTGTGTTAGGCATGAGCACTTCATCGTAACCTGCTTTCTTCGCCTGATTATAGACGATAATAGAGTCAGCATATGAGATACACTTCACTCCAGAAAATGCGCTCAAATGATTCCGCGCAGCTGCAGTGGTGCTCACACGTGCATCGCCCGTGATCGGATGCATACGCGATGCCGACACTAGCAGGTGATTTCTTTCAGGAGAGAAAGGCTGAGTGGCTGAGCCAGGACCAGCATGCAGAGTCAGACGTAAGCGTGCCATTCCTTCGAGTAGTTCATTTTCTCGCAACACCATTTCACATATCTCCGCATAGTCTAGCGTCTCAAGTGCAGGCATCCCCAGAGTTTCCAGCCCTTGAGTCAGGCGTGCTAAGTGCGCATCCAGAGCGAAGACAAGCCCATCATCTGCGCGCATTGTCTCAAACGCACCCAGACCTGTCGAAAGGCCTAGATCAAAGGCATCATAGCCGATCTCGCTAGACTCACGCATCATTCCATCGCACCAGACCTTTGACATGCATCAGAGCTTAAAGAGAGCGTTCAGCATGACAAGCCTCTAGGCCCACTGCTCCTAAATGGAAAAGCTGCCATCTTTTATAATGGCTCACGATCGCACATTCGTTTGAACTATGAGCATGAAAGACTTTTGGGACATTTTAACGAGTGAAGCCGTCCTGCCATTCAGCTTCTTGCTTATCCCCTTCGCGATCTACTGGATCGTGTTCTCCTGTGGCTTCATCGATCTGGATATGGACGCAGATGTCGATCTGGACCTCGATGCAGATACGGATGTTTCAGCTGCTCAACATGGACCGCTGCACGGCGTCGTATCCGGCGTGCTCACTTTCATGAATGCTAAGGA
>CALFDI010000243.1 GCA_937952875.1 uncultured Verrucomicrobiales bacterium | reverse complement strand
AACGGCAAGACTCCCTCGAGTGCCTCCACCACATCGCGACCTCCTGTGTGTGCTATCACTTGGTCTGGGCTAATACTAGCTCGGTCGTAAAGACTCTTAACTGCCTCAGCTGCTAACCCAGGCACGGAACGGTGGAGTTGATTACAGAGCTTACCTCCCCTATTCACGAAGCGGATCTTTTCCCTCTCCTCAGGAACATGGATCGTATCGAAGCCGGAGACCTTCCATTTCCCCTCTTCCTTCTGACCAGACCAAATAGAAGCCGATGCGCCGTCTCCAAAAAGAGCTAGACTAATTAACACCCCTGGGTCATCGCTGACGAAGAAAGCCGAGGAACAGATCTCGACTGCGACTACACCGACCTTTGCTTCGGGGTGACGGGCGATAAATCCATCTGCCGCTCGTAATAATGGAACTGCTGCACCACACCCGAGTCCGACGAGATCTTGCAAGTATGCATCGCTTCGCAGCCCGGCCTTTTCAGCCACATAACTTGTCAGACCTGGGCAGAGATACCCTGTGCACGTGCAGATAAATAGGGCATCTAACTCAGTCGGATCGACGCCAGCTTTCCGCATAGCATTTACTAATGCATCCGTAGCGACATTCGTCCCCGCAAGCTCGAAAGATTTATTCAAGTCTTCAGCATCACGAGAAAACACACGCTGAATATCTGGAACAGCGAATCGGCGCGTCGCGATGCCACCATCACCCGTGAGCACTTTTTCCATCAAGGAAAGAGAGCGTGGTTTCAGCTGCTGAGCCAATCCAGCATCTAACATAGCATCCCAGCATTCTAATTGTGTGTATTCCCACTGGGGAAAGGCGCTACTAATCGATTCGAGATACATGAAAAAAATGACAACTAATGAGTGAGGGAAAAGAGCGTGTTGAATGGAAAGAGCTTTACCCGAGATGCTAGTGATAGAGCTGACTGCCCCGTAGGAGAGAGAAGAAAAGGATGGCAGCCCTGTGAAGTCGCTAGCCGCGTGCGGAACCGCTTTCTTTGAGACATGCCAATATTTGCACGGCACTGCTCCCAGGTCATATCTCCTTGGGAATACGCAGATAAATTCACTAAAGCTATCTCAGCGGATTCAAAAGCCATAGACATGCCATTCCCTGTGAAAGGTGGAATCATGCTCTCTGCATCACCTATGACGAGACGTTCATCTTCGACAGTCTGCGTTCCGAGGTCAAAGCCAGCGACGGCACAAAAGGAGCCTTTTCGCTGTTCAGCGCTTCCTAAGACATCGGCCAACTGTGTGAGTCCTGAAAGACGTAAATATGACTCTAACAGAGCTGAATGCTTTCCTTCAGTATCGCGTCTTTTCTTAAAAAGTCCGCATATATTGATCCAGCCCCCCTCTATCTGAACGAGACCTGCATACCCACCTTGCCCCATATGCATTTCGAGTTCGGACTGCATCTCATAGCCTCGCATATGGACTTTTAGCCCGAGCCACTGTGAGCTGGACTTAGGAATCCGCCCAGCTGACCAGACTCTCCCTTCCCCAGCCTCAGCCTTCACACGATCATCTGTTGTGAGCGTTCCGCCGAGTGACTTGAACTTATCCTGCAGCCAGTCATCCATACGGTAGCGAGAAATCCCCCATGCGCCGGTCTTTAGATCCTGATCGAGTAAGACCTTATTTCCACGGAACCAACGGCTTTTATTATAGAAAGGAGCACTCTCGAAGAGTTCGTAGATATTGAGAGATTCAAGCGTATCACGACTGACCCCACAGATAAATTCGCCACATACTTTATGCCTTGGGTAGCTCCCAGCCTCCCGCACGTGCACAGGTATCCCACGACTCCGCAACCCGATACCGAGTGACAAACCACTGAGCCCGCCACCTATGATCTCGATAGTCTTCAAGGAGACTTCCTCCCGATCGTGCGTAGAGCTCCAGCGAGTGTGACCTGTTCACTCCAATTCCAATCACTCCCAAAAATCTCAGGCAACTCTCCCGGAACAAAGCCTGCATCAATGCTGACATGCATATCATGACGCGTGACATCATTGATGAATGGCCACGCTGTTTTCCCAAACATGTGCGGCCAAGAGGCTCTCCAAGGTTCGCTAAAAATAAGTGTATTACAGTGAGAGACTGCCCGTGCAATGCGTCTGAGAGCAGGTTCTTCAAAATGGTGTAAGACCAAACACGCAACGAACGCATCTCCTTGTAGAGCGTCTATCGATTCAAAGATATCACCCTCATGCCAGTGAACATTCGCCAACAGATCGACTGGCTGTGGCGAGAGATCATATGCCTCGACAGAGGCTACGGATGCTAAGCGATTCGAGAGATGCCCTTCGCCCGCTCCTAATTCTATGATTTTTTTAGGCTGATGAGCCCGAACCTTTCGAGAAATCCAGCGCTCATTCCCCATGACGAAGTTGATCAAGCGTAGATCCCGGCGACTTCTCTGAGCACGCGGATCATCCGCGTCGAGCTCATCTAGTATTTCCGGGACTACCTTTCTCGTCATCTAGGTAGAATGTGACACAGCATGAGCAAAGCGCTACCCCTGCTTCGCGTCAATTTCTGCGGTATGCTCGCGGAATATTTTCAGCTCTTTCTTTACAATAGGGAGAAGGAAATAGAGGCCTATCAAGTTCGGAACAACCATGGCGAAGAACATCGCATCAGATAAGAGGAGAACACTTCCAAGAGACGCAGCAGAGCCCAATACGATGAAAAGACAGAAAATGAGCTTATACGCTGCATTCGCTACTGCGTTCCCTTTGAATAGATAATCGACTGCCTGTTCGCCGTAATACGACCAAGAGATCAATGTAGAAAACGCAAACAGAAAAACGGCGATAGCCAAGACGTAAGGGAACCAAGAAATGACAGTAGAAAAGGCCTGAGACGTGAGCCAAATTCCTCCACTTGTGTCAGAGCGATCATTCAGTGACTCAAATGGGACCCACCCAATACTCTCGGTCTTAGGATCTGAGGTATAAGCCCAAATTGGTCCAGCTTCCACGTTTTTTACCGCTTCTTCAACTGGCTTGAGATCCTTAACAGCAGGAGCGGAATACACTTTAACTGGTTTTGAACTACTATAAAAACCTTTTTTATTTCTCTCCTCCTTAATCGCATCTGCTTTTACCCAACCGCTTGGCACTTTGCGCCACTTAGACTGGACCTTGAGATGCACACCTTTCTCAAAGGTGGACACCTCAACTGCTCCTACGATTGGAGACTGAAGCAGTGCGAGAGACTCATCTTTCACATCAGAATTCACCTTCCACATTCCTGTCACGACAATGACTAGAGCTGTCATACTACAGACAACGACTGTATCGATAAATGGTTCTAACAACGCAACAATTCCTTCGCTCGCGGGCTTTTTCGTCTTCACAGCGGCGTGAGCCATGGCGGCAGATCCTACTCCGGCTTCATTGGAAAAGACACCACGTTTGACACCTTGAATTAAGCTTATTATTACTCCACCTAATGCAGCTTCACCTGTGAAGGCTGAAGTAATAATTGTGCCTATCGCTGCTGGTATCTCAGTGATGTGAGCAGATAAGACAACGAGACACGCAATAATGTAAGAGATACACATAAACGGCACCATCACCCCTGTGACACGAGCGATAGAGACGATACCACCAATAATCACAAGCCCTGTGAAGACAGCCATCATGAGTCCGAAGGTCCACCCCCCGTTATCACCATTGAAAATATTAAATGTCTCAGAGACCTGCTGATGTGCCTGATTCACTTGGAACATATTCCCTGCACCAATAGCTCCACCGATACACGCGATCGCAAAAATCACAGCGAGCACCTTGCCTAGACCGCCGAGCCCCTTCTCGGCAAGGCCATCTCTGAGATAATACATGCCACCACCGCGAGCCTTCCCCTTGGCATCTATCATCCGGTATTTCACACCAAGCGTGCACTCAGTGAACTTCGATGTCATCCCCATGAATCCCATGAAGATCATCCAAAAAACGGCGCCTGGACCTCCGAGACTGATTGCAATCGCCACGCCTGCGATATTACCGAGGCCAACAGTCGCTGAGACTGCCGTAGATAGCGCTTGGAAATGAGTGATCTGACCCGGATCGTCTTTTGAAGAATACTTTCCTTTTACTGTCCGGATCGCTAAGCCGATGGAACGTAAATTGATAAACTTAAAGTAAAGGGTAAGGAAAATCGCTGTAAACGCCAGAAGCAACAAGACGATTGGCACATCTTCACCGAAAAGCGTGACTGGTGTGAATATAATCTCATCGAACCACTTGGCTATGGGTTGAAGCACCGCATCAACCTTCGCATCCATGCCTTCATCCGCCGCAGTCGCCATACTTGTCGACAGAAGTAACATTCCGACAACCCATTTCAAAAGTCTGCTGATCATGGGATGATACACTGAAAAATGTGTCGCCGCCCCACAAGAGTAAAGAATGCTTTCTTTGTATTCTGCTATGATTCCAACTTATAGCAGACCACGCTTTTGCTTCTCTTCCCGGAGCCATTTCCGATCAGCTGGGCCTAACTTCGACTCATGCACAGATGAGCGCTTGCCATCAGGTTGAACGAGATACAGGCGCTCATCATCATAGCGCGTCAGCTTTGCCATGACGGTGCGCTTTTTGATATCTGTCCAGATGCGGTAGCCTTTTTTCTCTAAATCAGCCTCCCACAAAGCGATTTTCTTTTGCGCCGCTTCCACATTATCACGCAGACGCCCCTCATAAAATGCGAACTCGCCCTTCCGATAGCCTCTGTAACGTGCTGTCACAGTGCCATTTGGCAACACAAGAACACCACTTGGAACTGCGCGCACTTGAAAGCGCTTTTTCAAATTTTCAATGTAGTCGATTTTTGCTCCATACTTTGAGCGACTCTTTGACCGATAATCTTCAAAACGAAGGCGAATCACATTTTCAGCGGCCCAGCTCGCAAATTCTTTTTTCCCAAGCACTTCTTCATCCAGAGCTTTCACCAAAGGATTCGTCTCAGAAGAAAAGAGAATGAAAATCGGCTTACCCTCCACTTGAGCTTTTCGGAGAGCATTATTAAAGCTCTTCATCCAAGGGCCTTCATATTCCTTCTTCCAGATTTCTTTTAACTCAGCTGAAGCTGCAAATTCTGTGTCGCCAGGTTTCGTGAAGACAATGTCTTGAGGACGAGTTGCAGAGACAGACTGTGAAAACTCACCTTTTACTCGGCTATCAATGTAGAAATCCCCTTGCTGCTCTAGCTTTCCCTTATCAGCACTCGCCCCCCATTTACTCAGATGAGCCGGTATCTGATTCGCCACCTGCTGAGGTGAGCTCGCGGGAGCCTTTTCTTTATGGCTACAGGAGACTCCGAGAAGACAACTACAAAAGAGCAATAAAAGCTGACTCGAAAATCTCATGACCCCTAATCACTAGAGAAAATCACACAGTAGCGCAAGAGCCCTGCATGTCTGCACTCTTCTAGCAGTCAAACACTATAGGCCACGTATCGCGGTCTTCCGCTTCTCTTTTCGAATAAATCTCGCGGCATTTTTATCATGCTTAATGAGTTCAGCTTCTAGTAGAGCGAGGTTTTTCTGCATGCCTTTCAAGCGCACTTGCAGTTTTTTCGCATGCTGAGACCACGTTACAATTGAAAATGAATTCAGAGCTTTTGTTGGATTCCGCTTAGCTTCTTCCATCGCCTTGAGTGTATTCGCTTCTAAAAGGCGCATCACAGAAAGTTTCGCTAGATAATCGTCGAAAAGTTCATCTTTTGATGTCTCAACAGTCTCACCTGGTTCTGTCTGCTGAGGCACTTTGGGCTCTTTCGATTGCCTAGCGAAATACTGCTCAATCTCTTTTTCACGTTTTTTCGCTAGAAGAGCTAAGGTCTTATCATAGCCGAATTCTTCCTGCATCTTTACCCCTAAATCCTGAAAGCTCACTCGAGACACTCCACCTGCATGAGAAAACTCAATTCCAATATCATCAACTCCTAATATCTTCGCACTTGAGTAACGTGTGCCCTTCTTCGTCGTAATATCTCCAAGCATGCGACCACGAGAACTTTTCCGCTGTATATCTCTATATGAATCCATGTGATCATCGATGGCATTTTGAGCATCTAAAATCGCTTGCTGAACCTCAAATATAGCGAGCTTATTGTTGATTCTGGCTTCTTGAGTGAGTTCAATATCCTTTTCGAACGATTTCAGCTTTTGAAGATCTGACACATTCTCTTTCATCTGAGCAACTCGCACTTTATACGCCCGGGTCTCAGTTTCCAGCATCTCGATCTCTCCCAGCATGGCCACTTGGGCTTCTTTTTTCTTTCGAGATGCTGCATTTGCATTAGGATCTAATACAATGAGAAGTCCCACAGCTATAAGGACGAGAGCTACGATTGCCCCAATGGTGATGAGAACATCTCGAGAGCTATCATTGGCATGAAGTGATCCAGACATAAGGTAATAGAGTGCGTTATTTGAATGAATGTAAGATATTATATCTATTTACTGATCTTACTTTGTAGATCGAAGATCTGTTTATTAAGTTTACCAAGTTCTTTTTGATAAATACTGATATTTTTCTCTATCTTAGATATTTCTTTATCTAATTGAGATGCTTTGCGCTCTGCCACGAGCTTCTTATGCCGCTGGTTAAGAATATTCTTCCTCTCACGCATTTCTCGAAGTTCATCTTGCCCTTTATCTCTGATAGAAATGAGCTTAGCGACCTTTCGTTCTTCTCGTGTTAAGGTTTTTTCCTCATTCGCAGCTTTATGATTTTTCCGGTCAGGAACAGTTTGCTCTTGGGCCTGCTTAATTGATTCAACCTCTTCTTCACTGAATTGATACAGATCTTGGTCTGCCGCGCTTAGATACTTACTAGCAATTCGTTTCCGCCCTCCAGAATAGGCAATGGTCATACCAAACGCATCGACTTTCTTGATCGTTGCATTCTCATACGTTTGACCATCCTGCGTCGTTAATGTTCCTAACTGTTTACCTATCGCATTTGCTCGAGTTTCCTTACGATATGCAGCTTTATAATTCGCAAAATCATCTTTGCGTGATTCAAGTTCTATTTCTTCTTGGCTGATTAAAGTATCCATCTGTAACGCCCGAGACCTAGCTTGTTCTAATTGATCTTGAGCAGATATAGCCTCTCTTAAATCTTTGAGGTTTTGATTGATCCGAGTAATTTTGTTCTCGGTCGATAGTATCGCTGACTGGATTTTAGAAATTTTGCTATCAGACTGTTCGATGTCCTCAAGGACTTCAGCTTTCGCATTGCCATTAAATCGATCATCAAACACTAAAAGCCACAATCCACCAAAACCGACAAGAACAACAGCCGCTATTGAGAAGCCAATGACACCGGGCCCCTTTGAACTTAACAGAACATCAGACATAACTTGATTATTTGTAATACGTTAAAGTCTACTGACCGCTCATCTTATAGCGCTTTTTGTAGCCTTCGAACTTTTCCTCCAGCTCCACTCGTTCTTTTTTGAGTTTTGCTAATTTCTCTTCAAGACCTGCAGAGTTCTTTTTAATCTTAGCGAGTTTTTTCTTTGCGCCAGCAATCGCTTTTGTTTGGTCACCAGGATCATCCGCCACTTGAGCCTTTAATCCATTCAGAACTCCGCGAAGTTCTTTAATCTTCATTTCTTTTGCTGCCGCTTCTTTCTCTAATTCTTCATCTTTACAGGAAGGTGTTAGAGCAAGAGTCAGGAGTGAACCACAGATAAGCACGAGCTTTGTTGTCATAGAAATAGGCTTATAAATAGTAAGCTTA
>CALFDI010000242.1 GCA_937952875.1 uncultured Verrucomicrobiales bacterium | reverse complement strand
TTCCACCGTCGTTGGTATAATGGTGGTGATGCATACGTTGCTAAGGAAGCAGATAGCACGAATGTTTTCGCAAACACTGTGGCGGAGTGGATTGATCTGAATATCTTGATGTCAGTCTCAGCCTTCCTTCTCGCGATCGCTCAGGTTCCATTCATCATTAACCTCTTCACAGCTTGGTATTCAGGTAAGAAGGTGGAAAATGACAACCCATGGGATGCAACGACTCTTGAGTGGGCGACTCCTACGCCTCCAGGGCATGGTAACTTTATTACTGAGCCATCAGTTTATCGTGGCCCATATGAGTATAGCCGTCCTGACTATCCAGAGACAGATTTCCTCCCGCAGTGGCATGAGCCAAAACGCGATCCTCAACCTGCATCTCCAGCAGATGTTCCCGCAGAAGAATCAACCCGTGCCTAAGGGTGTAAACAGTTCTGCAGTTTCCTTTTTCTCAAACTCCTCACTGATCTAATTCTATGTCGAACATTCTCGACGAAATTCCCTACATTGTCACACCGCGGAAGGACACTGGTCTTTTCAATTCGAAGATCGCGATTTGGCTCTTCCTCGCATCTGAGGTTATGCTCTTCGGTGGTCTTTTCTCAGGTTATATTTTCCTGCGTATCTATGCAGACTATCCATGGCCAGAGCGGGCACTCCCGATCACTCCAGGTTTTATTAACACCTTTGTGTTGATTGGATCATCTGTGACAGTCGTCTTTGCATGGGCATCTCTGAAGATGCGCAAGTATCGCCAATTCCAGATCTACATGGCCATTACGCTGATATGTGCGGCCGTGTTCATGGTGCTAAAGGGATTCGAATACAGTGCAAAGTTCTCTCACAAAGCTGTGCGTCTCACTGACAGCTTCGCTATGGTAGAGGGTCACCTCACTCATGATGACTCTCACGCAGACGACGGTGGACACGCTCCATACAAAAAGTATGAAATCAATTTCGAGGCGGATTCACTCACAGTCGATGTGAATCGTTTTCACGAGCCATTTTTTGAAAAAATCCTCGAGCAACAATCAGCTGCTGAATCTGAGGAAGCTCTGAAGAGTGGCGACGAAGAAAACGCTGCGAGTATCATAGAGGCTCGTATTTCATATCTCGAAGCTGCAGCGAAAGCTCAGGATGCTGAGGGCAATACGAAGCGATTCATCACTGATGCGGACCGGAAGTTCCTCACGGATCTTAAATCACTAGGAAATCTCGATGAACTCACACTTGAGAAGGTGAAGTCATTGCGAGATTCACTCAGTGATTCAGCACAAAAGCAGTTTCTCTCACGTTCGATTTCTCAAAGAGGATTTGAACTCTCTGACTCAAGTTTTGATTCTATCCAAGAGTGGCTAAAGGTCGAAAAACACCTTGTTGCACTGCCTGAAGATCAGCAGTGGAGAGAGCCAGATACTGATTCGATTGAATTTTTAGAAACGTTTACTGCAAATCCTGTCCTCACAATTGATACACTTGAAGAGTTAAAGTCTCTTTATAGAGATACTCGTTCATACAATGCGGTTATCCGGACTGATGCTCTCAAAAAAGCGTGGGAAGTCGTTCGTAAGGAAAACCCAGGGATGTCGACCCGTGAAATGGCTCCTCTTGTTAAAGTCGATGATCTAGCTCTTAAGCCGTTTCTCATTCAAGAGATTCAATCAATTAGCTTTGATTCAGAAATCCCACTGTCTCTGACTTTCAGCCCAGATGAACTTCGGGATGAGGCTGATAAGGCGATCTTAAAAGACGATACTGTTCTCACTGGCCAGCGCCTAGAGAGCGACTATTCACTTCACGTTGATACGCTTGATTTCCGTTTCGTTGCGCAAAAGGCACATGATAAAGATCTCGACCCGATGGACGTGATCAACAAGAGCTGGATCATCACGGAGAACCCTGAGATCAAGAAGGTCTGGGATAAGCACCTCGAATGGGTTGAAGAACTTAAGGCAGAGCTCGAACCTAAAGGCCAACAGCCTAACGAGAATGATCTCTATCGTGTCACATGGCAGGAAATGGTCACGACTCTCGGCTTCGAAGAGAAGAAGCCTGGTGTGCTAGCTGGCTTCACTGGTCCAAAGCACGCGGCTAAAAAGAGTGAAGCAAAAGCTGGCGGCCCATATTGGTTCCCAGTCGTTACAATTCCTCGCGAGCGTGTGGCTTTCGAATCGAATCTGACTCCAAAGTGGAACACTTACTATGCAATCTACTTCCTCATTACAGGACTTCACGGTCTTCACGTTATTGGAGGAGCTCTCGTTCTCGGCTACTTTGGATTCTGCTCCAAAAAGATGTATGAAGAGAATCCTGAATGGCTTGCAAACCGCGTTGAGGTCGGAGGCTTGTTCTGGCACTTTGTTGATCTTGTGTGGATCTTCCTCTTCCCGATCATGTATCTCATGTAGTCCTTGGTGCTTATCGAAATTGATTTAGAAATATCCAACTCCCAATTTTATGGCTGACTCTCCAGAAGAAATCCAAAAATCCCTAAAGAAATACCTCGCTGTATTTGCTGCACTCCTTGTCTGCACTGTCTTAACAGTCATGGTGGCTACGTTTGAGTTCTTTGACAAAGGCGCTCGTGGCTTTGACACCTTTGATATGGTTCTAGGTTTAGCGATCGCTTCATTCAAAGCGTTTCTCGTGGCTTACATTTTCATGCACTTGAATCATGAAAAGAAGGCGATCTACTGGCTGTTTGGCTCAGGTATTGTCTTTTGTATCGCACTCATGGCCATCACTGGATGGGCATATTCTGACCCGATCAAGTTCGATGGTTTCTATGAAGGCATTAGTAATTTCCGCGGAAAATGATATAAGTCCCCATGTCTCTTAAAGCATTCCATATCATATTCATCAT
>CALFDI010000241.1 GCA_937952875.1 uncultured Verrucomicrobiales bacterium | reverse complement strand
TTTACGACTTGTCTCGGACCACCTGCTTGAAAGTTCATTGGAAAGCGCTCAAGCCCTCCTTTAACAGAATCCACAAGATCATCATTCCACCACAGGCGATACCCTCCCTTTTCAGATTCAACCGATGGCTGTCTCAAAGTGAATTGCGAGTCTGTGAAGAAGCTACCGAGATTAAACGTATAGAGCACAGGCCCCGAAGAAATAAGGGCGTATTCGTTTGCTTCGAGAGTGATAGCCATCGAAGGGCTACTCCAGAAGCCATCTTTTTTAGATAAACTATGCGAAACAATATTCGTATCTGACAGCACTTCATCGCTCCCGAATTCGATCATTGCAGGCCCTACACTTCCTGACATTGCAGTCTCGTAGGACATCGATATGTTACCCTGTAAAGTCTGATTTGTCATGTTCCAGACCTCGAGGTAGAGCTGACCTTCCATACGAATCGTATTCCCGCTTGGCGCTAACTTTCTCATTCGGAAAGCGACTTCACTGACTATTGGAACTGCATCAAGACCTCTGTATGAGCCTTCTTTTCTCGTAGGCTTTGTATCAGAGTCCGCATAGTCCTGCGCGCCAGCGGCAAGCGTTTCAAGATAGTCTTCAGGAAATCCGCCTTTCCGATTTTCTTCGAACTCAGGAAGAGCCTTTTCCACCTGCTCTGTAAACCGCTCGACAAAGGTGTCAGGTGTTTCAAGAAGTTCATTCAAGTTCAATTGAGGCTCACCCATGACCGATGGATCGATTCCTTTTAAATACGGTATCAATGGTTTCTCCTCATAGGGTCGATTGAGTAGAGTAACATTTTCTTCGAGGATGCGATCTACGTCATTTTCGAGAAAATCGCGTGGATCTTCAGATGCCTCCGTCACTGGGCTCACTGTTGGGTTCTTGGCACGAGCGCGGGGAAGATCAGAACTACCAAAAGCCAACACCTGATCTTGCCCCAGCTGTCGTTCGAGAAGCTTATCTTCATCTAAAAGCATACGGTTCCTAAGTTGAACCAATCGATTATCGACATCAGTGGACTCCAAGTCTTGATCTTCACCATCGAAAAGAGAATGCAGTTGAGCACTCGCTAAAGTCGGAATGGCTTTCACTAAACCATCAGTAGGAACATCCGGAATAATGCTGATACCTGGCGCTGGAGAATCAACATCCAGCCGAGCATGCACACCATCGGGCGAAAGATTCCCTACAGTCGCCGCATCGATATAACCTTCCATATCTTCAACCCAATAGGCGTATCGTGCAATAGGAGCACGGGACGTCCCGCCTAGTATCGACTGGTCTTCATAAATCGTCTGCCATTCTACTATAGGTTCATACTGCCATGGCTGGAGTTTGATATTCGCAAGGTTATCGCTATCTCGCAGCTCATCTTCAGGGCGGCTCTCGCTACTTTCATCATCCGAGAGAGGGATCGATTGCCGATCCACAGCGGCATTCGATGCGCGTCGCGTCTTTTCCTCTTCTCGGAATTGATCAATCGTGATCGTGTCTAACTGATCACTCACCGAGAAAAGCGGCTCAAGAGAATAGTTGGGATCACTTTGTAATTCTTCAGTGTCAGGCTTGGCAATGTAGTAGTAGGGCCTTGGATGGGTCACACCGTTTGACTCAACTAATAGGTCACGCTTTATGACCAGATAGTCATCTTCCGCTGTGAGCGCAGACATGAGACCTTCGACCTCTGCGACAGCTGACTTCGCTGCTAACTCAGCTCGATACGAATGAGAATACTTGTTCGCGGTGCCTCTTTCCGTCTGCACTAAGGCCATCATCCCAATCAGCAAGACCACCAGCCCAGCAATTGAGACTAAGACAACGGGAAGCGCGAATCCTTTTCTGTAACTGCTATCAATCATCAGGATTAAGAGAAAGGGTCAGTTGATACATCTCGACTCCATCAATGCGATTATTCATAGCATCATCCGGCGAACCGAGGGGAAACGTCATTTTTTGCCAATCACTCTCTGTGGCCAATCGAGCTGCCACAGCATCATTGACTACTTGAACAGTAATTCTCACAGAGTCAGGACCTTCATCTGAGTCTTCCTTCCATTCACTGAAGACTCCAGACTCTGAACGAGTCAGAAAATCAGCATGAAAGCTCAACACATCATAAACGATCAATCCCATCTCCTCGAGAGGACGCCGTTCGCTCGAAAAAGCCCCCCCAGTCGTCAACGTCTCCATCACAGATTCTGAATTTTCTGTGTGCCTATAAAGAGATTGAGTCACCGCTTCGTCAGCTGTATCGAGTGAGTTCGCAGCAACGAAATAGGTGACCCGACATAAGCTATTAGACGCCTCACTCTTATCCTGAGCACTCAGCGGCAATCGCGTCAAAAAACGCACTTCATCCTTCCTCCAAGTAGAGGAGTCATCTTTCTTCCAGTCTAAATGGCCTATCTGAAAGGAGGCAAAATCACGCGAGATCTGCGTTAATCCTTCACGGGCTTCTGTGCGCGTTTTTGTCTTACTAGACATCCGGTTATACCCATCACTGCCTTCACGAATCACTGTAAAAGCGGTCAATGTAATAATAGTCCCTATGACCATGGCCACGAGTAATTCGACAAGAGTGAAGCCTGCAGATGACTGATTAGAAGACACGAGGCATCCTTTCGATAAAAGTCACTGCCTTTCTCTTATCTCGAGCTGCGCGTGGAGGAGCTTCCACAGATATCTTCATGTCTTCCATCTGAATACTTGAAGAGCGAGCTAGACTCACCTCTTCAGAAGAAATACTAATGAGATAGGAAATAGACTCATCAGAGACTCCAGTGAGAAAATCTTCACTCGTCCCTTCTTTTAATAAATTCCCATTACGATCTGCCAGTAAGATGAGCGGCTCAGACTCTACCATCTCAGACAGCGTAGTCTTCGACTGTATGATCTGACTCTGCCCTCGCAGTGCTGCACGCAGCTCTGAACGGACCGTGCGCGCTAATAGGCTAGCCTGAGTCTCTTGAGCAGATGATTGATTGAGATTTCCAGAGGAAAACATCGTCGCGACCGCTAGCGGAAGGGCCACGCCGAGAATTCCCATTGCGATCACTGACTCCATTAAAGTGAAGCCGCGAGACTTTTGAACAGTTCTCCTTAGATTCTGAATGGAGAGATGCGTTTTCATTAGCGTGTGACCTGCGAGCGGCCGGATATATGATTAATGGCTATCTCCTCAAAATATTGGAGATCTGATGGGAGTTTTCGAAATTGCTTTGCTTCACCTGCTAGATACTCGCCCTCCCAGAGGCCGATAACTGCTTCTGTGAAGTCTTTCTTATCAGGATGTAAAAGGTCTCCTCGTTCTGAAAAGACGACTGCTGGTGCTGACTCAATAAAGAGTGTTCGCGGACTCGCCTTGAGAGCTGGCGTCGTCTTTAATACTGGAGATTCTGTATAAGCGTTTTGCTTGTTTTGATCAGAGATCTGACCGTTGGAGAAAATCATATTCCCAGTCAAAAAGCGCCATTTATCGAGCTGCTTCAGAGCGGTAAACGTCCCCTCTAATTCATCATGTTCAAAAGAAAAAATCCCCATCCCACGTCCTGCCTTTCCCTCTAAACTTTCAGGAAGACCATCAGTCGGAAGAAATACCACACCGACTGGCTCTCCACGTGCAATGGCGTCCGCTCGAGCAGAGGTCAGAATGGCAGACACTTTTGCCGCAGAGGTTTTGTGAGCGCCTGTGCCAGTAGTTGAAAGGCTGCTGGCTACGACCGACAACAGAATCGTTACGATTGCCATGACAACGAGTAACTCGACAAGTGTAAATGCCTTAGGGTGTTGTCTTTTAAGGAAAGTAACCATGCGGGTAATGCCTAGGTGAGAATTACGTCATCTGAATTAAAGCACACGTGATGCCAAACATTTCAATCGACATATAATTACATATCGTCTGCACCAGAGATTAGCCAGATGAATCACTGTGACGATGTTGCAACCTGCGGTGGAACGTTCTATTGGTTTTTCAGCGAGATCCCGAGCAAGCAAACATCATCCGAAAACTTGCCCGTAGCGGAGTAAGACTCCACATCAGAAACAATGTGATCCAGTAGTGTGTGGACATCTTTAATAGGCGCTGACTCGACGACCTTGACGAGACCTTCTTGACCAAGCTGCGTGTCTTCCGCATCGCCCACTTCGTAAATGCCATCCGTAAACATTAGTAAAGCAGTCGCGTCCTGTAAGCTCGCCTCCCGCGCTCCATATTCAGAGGAGATATCAATGCCGAGGCCAGAATCTCTAATCCCAGCGACATCTAGCTCTTCAGCCCCTGACGAGGTCTTCAGGATAGCTGATGGATGGCCTGCGCAGGCGTATACCATTGACTTTTTATTTAAGTCCAAAACGGCGTAAAATGCCGTTGCAAAAATCAAAACACCCGCACGATTTAGAATGCGAGATAAGCCTTCATTGAGCCCCCCTAAGAACTGCCCTGGCTCTGAGGCGAACGAGCGCTCGCGTTCGACGAGTCCGCGTAGCATCGACACAATGAGAGCAGAACGCACTCCATGCCCCATGACGTCTGCGATCAAGACTCCCACTTTCCCATCCTCTAAGTGAAGGACTTCGTAAAAGTCTCCCGCGAGATCAGTGATCGGGACGTAGAATGTGCCGATATCAGCAGTGAGAGCAGTGCCTTCTACGTGTAATTCGCGATTATCCGGATTAGCGAATGAGCTCTGGATCTCACGAGCAAGAAGAAGCTCTTCTTCCATGAGTTCATTTTTTTCCTTCAGCTTGATCGCTAGTTTCGCCATGGCCTGCTGAGCCATCACGAGCTCCGTCACATCAGCAGAGACACCGAATGTCCCAATGACTTCGCCGGAGGAATTCCGCCAGGGAAACTTTGATGTCTGGACCCAAGTGTCAGCACGCTGGCTCCATGTTTCTTTTTCTAACTTATCAAGAATCGGCTGGCCGGACGCCATGAGATCTTGCTCATCTTTCAGAGCTGCATTTGCATGTTCGGCAGAGAAGAAGTCATGATCACACTTCCCGACGAGTTCAGAAATGTCATCCTTCTTCATCCACTCGAGCATCCGCTGATTGGCGAGCGTGAAGTGAGAACTCTTATCCTTAAAGAAGACACTCAGAGGCACATTATCGATCACCAGCTTGAGAAGATGTCTTTCTTCATCAGCCTTCATCTCCGCCTGCTTCCGCCGAGAAATATCGATCATCGAGCCCGCCATGCGCACCGCACGGCCCTCATCATCTCGAAGAATCGTGCCTCGAATGCGTAGCCACTGCCCCTTCTCCCCTCCATTAGCGAGGCGACAATCAATTGCGAGTAAGTCGTCAGCATGAGGCTGGAGGGCATCATGTAGCACCTCTCGGAAAAGCTCTAAGTCGGAGGCATGAATGACGTCTTCAGGGTGTTCGAAGATGTTCGGCATGTCTTCTTCCGTCTTACCGAAAAAGCCCAGAATACGGGATGTGTAGAAGACCGTCTCTTCACCAACGTTCCAATCCCAGATGCCTTCATTACTCGCACGCAGAGCAAGTTCTAGACGTTCTGCAGTGAGCTGAGAGTCTCCCATGGAGTCGATGAATGCACCTTCGCCAGTCATTACTATTTAAACTGCACTGACTCGCTCCCTGATGCAATGGAGAACGACCGTAAAGTGAGGAAATTTTACACTGGTCATGTCCGAGATTCTTCTCCAGCTTCCGCGCTGTGAACCGCAATACCATCGAATTCCTGGCGAAGCTTTTCATCCTCTGCCTCTCAGTCTTTCTCGCTTTCAGTGCTTGGAAAGTGATTATGATGTTCTGGACCTAGTCTTTCTAGGCATAAAGAGCTGACGCGATCGAACAGCTCTTTCGTTCATATCGATACACGTGGGCGGAATGCGACATGGTAAAATCTCCGTGATTTTATAACTCCACAGTAGAACATTTTTTCTCTAGTCTCACGTTCTCACTGTGAATCTTCCCACCCCATTTCAAAAAAAGACCCTCTGGGCGGCCGCGACAGGTGGCGGCATGTTTCTCATTGGAGCGATGGTCGTCATCGTGATCGCTCTGATCGGTCGAGTCCTCGGCTTTCTCTCCCCTATTCTCATTCCCATTGCAGTTGCCTTTATCGCCGCGTTTCTACTCGACCCGGTTGTTAGGTGGTTTCAGCGGCGCCGGCTCTCGCGGACTAAGGCGGTGATCACTGTTATGAGTCTCGTAATGCTAGCGGCCGTGCTATTCGGCCTCCTCATCGTTCCGACAGCGGTCCGAGATATTGGCCGCATAACTGATGCCGAGAGCAGAGGAAAGCTGATCACGAACATCGGGGATAAGCTCAACTCTGCTAAAGAGCACCCAGTCTTCGCCCCAGTCGTTAAATGGTTAGCGGAAGATCCAAGTAATCCTACAGGAGAAACGAGCGCCACGCCGGAATCCCTCCCTGCTCCGGAAACGGAAACCCCAGACAGTGCCCCGACGCCTGAAGTGGCAGTGACAAACGATAAGGAAAGCATCTCTTGGCAAAAATCTCGCCTCGTGAACTGGCTAAAAGACAATAGCGGGGTCATGGGAAAGAAGGCGCTCGATATCCTCCGGAGTGGTGGCAGCACTGTCATTGGTCTCATCAGCACTTTGATCGGCCTCATCATGACACCGATCTTTGTCTTCTTTTTCCTGCAAGAAGCTGAAGGCATTAGAAAGCACTGGCACGAATACCTTCCTCTCCGAGCTTCGGGATTCAAAGACGAGATTGTCGACGTGCTAGGCGAGATAAACAGTTACCTCGTCGCCTTTTTCCGTGGCCAAGTCGTGGTCAGCCTCATCGATGGGATACTCACCGGCATTGCTCTCAAGGCTCTTGGCCTCCCCTACGCGATCAGTATCGGAATCGCTCTGGCCGTCTTAGGTATCATGCCATTCATCGG
>CALFDI010000240.1 GCA_937952875.1 uncultured Verrucomicrobiales bacterium | reverse complement strand
GTGTTGCCGTCAGTGCCTTTGATAGGTGATTCGATGAGACCTTGCCACTCCCAGCCGAGAACCTCTGTGACGAAGTCTTTGATCTTTTCGACCGCTTTCTCGTGCAGTTCTGGCTCGCGGACGATGCCGCCTCGACTGACTTCTTCGCGACTGAGCTCGAATTGAGGCTTAATCAGTGGGATAATATACGCCCCTGACTTCATCACGCTATCGACAGCAGGCAGAACTTTCGTGAGGGAAATAAACGAAAGATCCATCACCGCCACGTCTACTAATTCTCCCGTAATTTCTGGAGAAAGATCGCGGGCATTGAACTGCTCACGCGACACGACACGGGGGTCAGTGCGGAGTTTATAAACTAACTGATTTGTCCCGACATCGATCGCGTGGACCTTCGCAGCTCCTCGCTGAAGGAGGCAATCAGTAAAGCCACCGGTGGAAGCACCGACATCCATCCCGACCATGCCCGTGACATCGATGCCGAACTCCTCAAGCGCTCCTTCAATCTTGAATCCTCCACGCCCGACGAACTTCGGTCGGTCTTTTACACTGAGCGGAGCATCAGATTCGAATTTCTGACTCGCTTTATTCACTCGCTCGGTGCCGCAAAGCACGGCACCTGCGAGAACGAGACGCTTCGCCTGTTCTCGAGAGTCTGCTAACCCCTGCTCGACAAGCAAAGCATCTACGCGCTGCTTTGCCATTACTGAGACCCCATCTCGTTCACATCATCGATGAAGCGACGCAATGTGCCGAAGCTACGACGCTTGTGGCGGAAGACAAGGCGTGGCAAGTGAGCCATCTCTGGTTCATTCACTTCATCTTCATGCGGCCCTTCCTGCGTGATAGGGCCAGAACGAATGATATCCGCATACTTGTCTTGAAGCTCTGCGATATTTTTCTCGGACAGCTTGCTCTTCAGACGCATCACGAGCTTATCTCCGATGTAGCGGTATGAATGGAAGACGCGATAGAAGTCCGTGATCTCTTTCACCGCTTCTTCCATATTATCTGTGACTTTAAAAAGAGCGAAGTCTGACTCCGAGATCCACCCCTGATCGTAGAGACACTCGCGGACGAATTTTTCCCATGACTTCCAGTATGTCTTACCCGGAGCATCTACTAAGACGAGCGGATAGACGGTGGTCTTCCCTGTCTGGATGAGTGTGAGAGCCTCAAATACCTCATCCATCGTCCCGACTCCACCTGCAAAGGCCGCGGCCGCAGAGCACTCTTTAATAAAGCTCAATTTACGAGTAAAGAAGTAGGAGAATTCGAAAAGCTTCGGGTCGTCTTTAATAAACTCATTCGCACTCGCCTCGAAGGGCAGCGTGATATCCAGACCGAAGCTATCTGCACGGCCCGCCCCTTCATTCGCAGCAGCCATGATGCCTGGGCCTGCACCCGTGATCGCCATGTAGCCAGCTTCCCGCATCTTATGGGCGAATTCTTTCGCCGCGAGGTATTCTGGAGCATCTGGATCCGTGCGCGCACTCCCGTAAATTGAAATCTTCGCGTATTTATCATACGGGTTAAACATCTCATTGGATTGGCGCATTTCCTTTAACGCACGGTTCATGAGCTTGAAGTCTGATTCATCGACTGTCCCACGAGACGTCCGCACCGCTGTCGTGATCATCTCAGCTAAGAGACAGTGATCTGATACCCCTGGTATACTGCGTGCAATCTCCATAATCTTCTTATCAAGATCACGTTCCCCAGTCGATCCGACGTAGGAACAGGAGATGGAATGCGTCAGGCCACCGGTGAAGTCCTTTTCACGTGGCTGGGAGAGAGGTTTTGTCTGTTGTGCCATATCTGTGAGACTAAACGCCAGATCTCCATTCCGCAAAGTCCAGATTCATTTAAAAAATGCTTCCCCTTTGCTGTTCCATTCTGAGTGGACTCACTCTAACCTCATCATCAGTGACCACCTCATCCACAGACGACCTCCGCATCACAGGCATTTCCCAGCTCGTAACGCCAGCCACCTTAATTCAGGAACAGCCTATGACAGAGGCCGCGACCGCTACAGTAAAGCACGCTCGCGACCAGGCTGCAGACATCCTATCAGGAAAAGACGACCGCCTACTCGTCGTCGTAGGCCCCTGCTCGATCCATGATCCATCCGCAGCCATCGAATACGCAGAGCGCTTGAAAAATGTCGCCGCTCGTCACAGCGAAGACCTTCTTGTCATCATGCGCGTGTATTTTGAAAAGCCACGCACGACTGTTGGCTGGAAGGGCCTTATTAATGACCCTCAGCTAGATGGCTCATTCGATATTAATACTGGTCTCCGCATCGCGCGAGAACTCCTCATCACGCTGAACGAGCAAGGTATGCCCGCCGGCACAGAATTCCTCGATACCATTTCACCTCAGTTCTACGCAGATGCCATCGCTTGGGGAGCGATCGGTGCGCGGACAACTGAGAGCCAAGTCCACCGTGAACTCGCCTCCGGACTTTCCATGCCCGTAGGCTTTAAAAACGGAACAGCTGGGGGCCTCCAGATCGCCGTCGATGCAATAGGCGCAGCAGCTGGAGCCCATCACTTCCTCTCTGTGACAAAGGAAGGAGACGCCGCGATCGTCCACACTGCTGGGAACGAGACCTGTCACATCATCCTCCGCGGAGGGAAAAACGGCACTAACTACGATGCAGCCAGCATTAATGAAACAACCGATCTACTAGAAAAAGCGAATCTTCCACCGTATGTCATGGTTGACTGCTCACACGGAAATTCGAATAAAGACTTTAGAAATCAACCTCTTGTCATCGAGGACATCTGTCAGCAAATGGCTGCTGGCAGCCAAGCCATCACATCTGTCATGATCGAATCGAACTTAATCGAGGGGAATCAGAAGCTCGGTGATGGCTCTAATCTCGTCTACGGCCAATCCGTTACTGACGCCTGCATCAGCTGGCAAACCACCGTCGATGTCATGGAGACTTTCGCAGCTGCCGTAAAAGCACGTCGCAACGCATGAATGAATGGCGCGCCCTCATCGAACGCTATCACGAGGGTGATGGTGAAGGTGATCTGAATACACTCGTCATGGGGCCACCTGCTCCGCTAGATGCGATCGAAGAGCTAGAGCATACACTTAAGATACGCTTCCCGAATGAATTCCGAGAGCTCTATCTGAGCTGTAATGGCTTCGGCGAGACTCGAGACGACGGGGTAAAATGGCTACTAATGCCGCTCGCTGATATCCCAGCCTTCACTGAACAGGTGAGATCATGGATCCAAGAGACTCACCCTGAAGTTGCACAACGCTTCATTGCTTTTTTTGATTGGGATACGGGTGATGTCACCGGGTATTCCTATACACCTACTGGAGAATTAATAAATTGCCTCATCACATTCGAACACGAGATGTATGAGTCTGATGAAGGGCAAGACTGCACAGAATTCCTCTGTCCAGATTATCCGACTTTACGGGAATTTTTCGCTGTGGAATGACGACTAAAGTCGTCACACTTTTACATTCGCAGGGAGTGATGACTTCAGTCGTCACGCCTCAACATCTACATCCGGTATATGATTAAAGGCGATTTTCGGCTTCACAGAATCCATCGCTCCATGGGCTCCTCCTAGATACAGCGCCTGTTTCCCGAATTTTGATGTAATTTGATCCATCGCTTGGTTCAAGTTCGATTGTTTTTCACTTGTCCCCTGCTCAAATAATGAAGGTGTAAAATTTTCTGAGCTCACCAGACGGAGCAAGACAATATCAGCCTTATGAATGCATGCGTGTTTATAGGGCCTCAGCTTCCAGAGAGATCTAATAGCCTTCGTTAAGAAAAGAGAATCAGACGTCTCGGGAAAGCTCATACTTTGACTCCATACAGCACGATCCGTGTAGCGTAAGTTTAACTTTAGCGCCCCCACAAGTAAGCCGTGAACACGGGCACGTAGGGCGACCTTCTGCATCAATCTGTGGATCACAGTAATCGCTTTTTGCGGAGATCGAAGGTCTGGCGGTAGAACGTGCCCATGACTCATCGATTTCTTAGTCGGATCTTTATCTAAGTCCTCGATCACATCTCCTCTCAACTTATGCCACATACGCTCACCCTCTACTCCACTCCAGATCGCACGGAGAACTTGTTTCGGAGTATGGCAAAGTTGCTCTAATGTATGGATCCCTTTCGCGTGAAGACGGAGCTCCATATTCTTCCCCACTCCATGAAGATCTAGTAATTCTAAATCATACAGGCATCGCGGCAGATCTGCATGATTCACAATGAAAAAACCATCTGGCTTTTTCATTTTAGACGCAACCTTCGCCAGCCAGCCGTTCGGAGCAACACCAATGGAGCACTTAATTGCTGAACTGAAACGCTCTTCCAATCTCTGTTTGATCTGATGAGCCACTTCTGTGACTTTTTCTTCAGTCCGCCAGTTCAAGGGTAACCAGCAGACCATCTCATCGATGGATAAGACATGGTCCACGTGGATGCATGACTCGACGACATCAACAATTTCATTATGAATCCGCACATACTCCGGAGGATCTGCATGGATGATCTCTATTCCCGGGCACATGACGCGAGCATCCGCCACACGCGTCCCAGTTTTCACCCCAAAAGCCTTTGCTTCATAACTCGCAGCGATACAACATGTGCTCTCTGCCAATAGTGGTGCAACTCCTACTGGCCGCCCTCGCAAATATGGATGCC
>CALFDI010000239.1 GCA_937952875.1 uncultured Verrucomicrobiales bacterium | reverse complement strand
AATCATCATCTCTGAGAGAAGGCACATCTCTCCCTGCTGCCGATGCAAATGATGCTCCTCTCTACGTTTTTAAAAACGCATCTCAACTCGACGAAGCATGGGCCGCCAAGGACTATGAAGCGACTCAAGAGCTCTTCTCTGACTGGCTAGCTCAGGATGAGGCAGCAGCCATCAATTACCTTATGGAAAATGTGGAAGCTAAAGATGCCGTTCACTACGCTCCTAGTATCAAATCTATTCTTTCTGAGATCGAACCAGATGCTGTGCTCGCTCTCCTTACACCGCTCCAAGAAAGGCGCGAACTGTATCTCAATGTCGCCACAAAGCCATTGACTGACCGTGCAAAAAACGACCCCGAAAGTGTCTACTCTCACTTAGAAGAGCTCAAAGATGGCCTGACTCAGCGAGAACTCGCACGTAAACTAGGATCTGCTGGAGCCTTCGGCCGTGGTCAATCTGCTATCGAATGGGCCGAGTCTCAGGAGGAGTCTCCCATCTCTCACGCCATCCTCACCAGCACGACTGAATACTGGCTACAGACGAACGGATCGGCGGCGACAGAATTCATCAGCCAATCTGAAAATGCTGAGCGCTTCGCAGAAGCCGTGACACGTCATATCAATAACTATGCTCGGAGGAATCCAAAGAGCATGATGGACTGGGCACAGAGCATCTCGAATGAGAACCTCTCACAAATCGCCGTCGATCAGGCTGGCCAACGCTGGCTAGACATCGATCCCGACGGTTTTGAAAAGTGGCAAAACGAATCATTCGAGGAGTAATCTCCCGCAGACCGATCGTATTCGATCAGCTTTGCCACTCACCGTAATTACGATATTTTTCGTAGCGAGCCTCGAGCAACTGATCTGTCGATAACGCTTTGAGTTCAGCGATTTCTTTTAAGACAACTTTCTTCAATGCCTCGCCAGCTTCTTGGTGACTATGATGCGCTCCACCACGTGGCTCTGGAATGACTCCGTCGATCAGGCCTAACTTCGCTAGATCTGGAGCAGCGAGCTTCATTGCTTCAGCAGCTTCCGGTGCGTGCTTTCGGTGCTTCCACAGGATCGCTGCACAGCCTTCTGGTGAGATCACCGAGTAGTAGGCGTTTTCCATCATTAGGACACGATCAGCGACTCCGATACCGAGTGCTCCACCAGAGCCGCCTTCACCTAATACGACAGCGATGACTGGCACCTTGAGAAGCATCATTTCCCGTAAATTAAAAGCGATTGCTTCGGCGATATTCCGCTCCTCTGCGCCGATACCCGGGAAGGCGCCAGGAGTATCGATCATAGCCACTACTGGTAGATCGAAGCGCTCAGCCATCTTCATGAGGCGGAGTGACTTCCTATACCCTTCTGGATGCGCCGAACCGAAGTTCCGCTTGAGATTTTCCTTCGTATCGCGGCCTTTCTGATGACCGATGACGACAACCCGTTGATCACCTAGGCGGGCTAAGCCGCCTGGCATAGACGCGTCATCACCGATGTGGCGATCTCCATGGAGTTCACAGAAATCTGAAAAGACGGTGGCTATATAATCGAGCATGAATGGACGGTTCGTGTGACGGGCTATCTGGACACGTTGCCAAGGAGTTAGCTGGTCGTAAATCTCTTCCCGTGTCTCCCGTAACTTTGTCTCTAATGCGGCGATCTCACCAGACATATCGATCTTTTGCGAAACGGCTTTGTTCCGTAGCTTTTCGATTTCATTCTCCATCTCGATGATGGGCTTTTCAAATTCCAATGGCTGAACACTCATATTCTTTGGCTTTCTTAACGACTCGTGTAGCGAATGACAACCTCATTGCCTACTCTGAGCAGCATAGCAAGCTCCTCCATGTCTGAACGAGTTAAATAAATGACCTGACCACCTCCCTCATCATCCTCTGTCATTCCACGGATCTGCAGAGACGTGCCAGATAGACCTAGCACTTTAGCGGCTGTGCGATACTTAGACGAGTTCGGCGAATACCGCCGCCCGTCGTGATAGCCGGATTTTCCCGCGATTTTCGTCCGAAAACGACCACTTCCTTCATCGAGGTCCATTTTTTGAATGCGATACTGCTTTATGAACTCGTCCTCCTTCCAGAGAGAGAGCAGTTCACGCTCAGTGTGGACTTCTAGGCGGAAGCCTAACTCCATGACAATGAATTCGTCTCCTGGATGGATCTGCGCGAATTTAGTCAAGTTATTGAGCAACATCATTACATCGAGATTCGTCTTTTCCCTGTTGGCGATCTTGAGAATGGAATCCCCAGATTTGACCTTATAGACCTTCTTATTCGCCATCTCCTCAAGTGAGAAGATACGATCTAAGTTCATCTCACCTAGGATACGACGAGCCTCGTCACCACTCCGAGTCGAGGGGTGAAAATTCACGATATAGAGCAGCTTATCACGTCCCTCCGCAAAGTTCCCCGTAGAGAGAAGCTGACGCGCTCTATTGAAGGCCTTCTCACCGGGCTCTAGATCGACTAAGCTCGTCTGCTCGAGCTTTTCCTTTAACTCTCGAGTGATCTCTTGTGGGTCTTCCTTCGCCTGCACCTGTGTCACGAAGACGGCCGTCTTAGCCATCATCACGAGAACCGCGATGGCGATAAGACATTTGAGAATTAAGTAAGCCCTCTTCATCTAAGATGCCAAATAGCCTCTATAATAATCCACGCCTCTTAAAGTCGAATGTGTTGATATCCTGACTTTTCCCCATCATCTCTAACATAAAGCGTAGAATCGAGAATTCCCACGCATCATCGACTCCGAGCACCACTCCTAGCATGGGATTTCCATCTCTGACGGCATCTGCCACGACGCGGTCGGAAACATTCGCAATAGAGTCAGTTACGGTCTGCTCGGTCACGTTGCTCCGCTTCATCTGGAAGCCATAGCGAATCGTCGCCAGGGTAGCTGGATCTAAGCCCTTTTCTTTTAAATGCTCGAAGTATTCACGTGCCTTCTCGCTAAAGCCCTCGAATTCATAGGTCTCATACCCCTCAGGCTTCACGAGCTGAGGCTTATCCGCTTCGATCGAGCCAGTGCGAACGCGGATCTTTCCGACCTCATCCATAAACTCACTCAGCAGAATGAATTCAAATTTCGTGCTTCCAAAGGTATCTATCCGGCGGGCAGGCTCGTGAAGCACTCTGGTAATTTCCATCGCATACTGAATATCGTCCGGTCTCGCTTGTCCGCTCATCTGGGAACTAAGTTACAACGGCTTCACAGAGATGCAATGCGGAAGGGGGCGAACTGAACTTGTCGTTCCACACTTTCACTCCTAATCTCCCTCCCATGCACACCCCCTGCTCTCCTCTTTTAGAAATCGATGGCCTTCTCTACTTTCCTCGTATGTGCGATAAGATTCGCCTCCACGCTGCTGGCACTCTGCATGAAGATTACTTAGCGAATATCGGCCTCGGAATGGACCTCTGGTGCTGCCAATTTCTCGGGATCGATTACTCAGATCTCGTTGCCCAGGTCACAGCTGGCGCTAGCGATGAAGAGGCCCTCGCCTGGGCGAAAGAGTCCGGAACAGAACGCCCAGCCTATGAACTGGACTGGTGGACGACCTACATGAAGACACGCGGCTTCCGCGATGATCTCTCCGAGAAGCTCTCACAGCGAAAAGCCGAGGCAGGCTTTACTGATCGAGATGATATCCAGAGCTTCATGGACTACATCATCGCAGATGAAGCCTAGGTTACAACAATGCTCGCCTCTCGCTTTTGTCTAACTGCAACTAGAATTTCCATATCTGAGGGATAAGCACGCAGGCCACCCCCCAGAGAATCACCGCCAGAGGCGCTCCGACTTTAAAAAAGTCACTAAACTTATAGCCCCCTGCTCCGTATACGAAAGTGTTCGTCTGATAGCCAATAGGTGTAGAAAAGCTCGCCGAAGACCCGAACATGATAGCGATCACGAATGGCCGTGGGTCCACTCCCATCTGCTGTCCTAGGACGATAGCTAGAGGCGTCAATA
>CALFDI010000238.1 GCA_937952875.1 uncultured Verrucomicrobiales bacterium | reverse complement strand
TATTACGATCGCGTAAGTAGTAGCCAACCGCTTTATTCTGTGTGGTATGACCTGTCGCCGTCAGCATCTCTCTGACGAACTCATCGTATGGCGTATCGTTCTTTGTGAAATCTCGGAGATACAGATGCCACCCTAGGCCATGATTAAAGCGCTGCGTCTCCACTCGCAGGAGATCTGCCCAGAAGTTAAACATATGGCTCTCGTGACCCGGCGAGGCTACTAAGCGCTCTATCAGATGAGTCCTCTTCTCTCCATCTGTGCTGGTTAAGAAATCACTGACCTCCGCCGCAGTCGGAATACGGCCAATAATAGTCAGATAAGATCTGCGGAGGAATGTAGCATCATCGACTGGCTGACCAATCTGTGGCAGTGTTTTATCTATCTGACGTGAGTGCTTTAAAATGTCCTCCAGTGGCAGCGTTCCCGCATTCAGAGAAATGATGCTGAGGAATAGAACAATCAGAGCCTTCATCATTAAAGAATAAGAGCTAAGATATCCTCATCGCTGAAGAGAGAAGGTGAGTCTATCGCTAAGCTAAGTAGTTCAGTGCTCAGCTCATCTTCCAACACCGTCAATGAGTCGCTCTGATCACTCGGGCTATCTGTGACGTGAGGCGCCGGCTTTTCAGAAGAGATGTAGAAAAATGTAGCGATCACAAGAGCTGCACATCCTGCGAAAGCTGGAATCTTAAGCCAGCCGCCAAGCCCACTTTTCTCAGACTCACTGAGGCGAGCAGCTCGCAGAACATCATCTGAAAAACGCGGAGAAGCCGTGTGTGTGCTCGCCGCATCCAAAAACTCCCAGACGGGATCTTGGTCTTCGGGGGAATTCTTCGGAGCATTCATGATCTGTTCATGAAACTCCTCAGTTCCGAGAAAGTTGCAAAAAAATGTCTCCCTCTATTTATCCGGCCTCTCAATGGCTGGAGCCAGCAGGGACAGTTCATCCCAAAAGCGTGTATCGACGGGGCTACCGTTGAACAACACCTTACCAGCAGGATTTACTAAAACCATCGTCGGCAATTCTTTTATCCGAAAGAGGCTGGTAAACGACTGTTTCTCATAATCTAAAACCCATGCGCCAGAGGCTTGACTGGCAGATTGATTCTTCATCTCACGCGCGTCACCCAAGACATCGTCGTCTGAAGAGATCAGCACCGAAACAACAGGAATATTCCCCTTCGCCAACGCCTGAGATGTCGCGACAAAGTCCGGCATGCTGAGCTCCACCTCTCTGCTCCAAGGACTCCAGAAGTGAAACATGATCGCCGGCGCTTGCTTCATCGCCAGCAACTGAGCTGGGGTCACTGCCTCCTGACCGACTAAGGGGCGAAGCGGCCGAGTGAGGTCGACTTTGGCCGTTTTCATCGCCTGCTCTAACCGGAGAGCATCGATGTGTGGTGCGAAGGCCGCGGCCTGTTGTGGACTGAGCCAGAAGGCCTCGGTGATGTGCTTTTTAAAAGCCGCAGTATCATTTGCTTCGAGAGCCTGGAGAGATTTCGCGTATTGAACGACTGCCGCGAAGTCTTCCTTCTGAGAGAAAATCTGAGACTGCTCTGGGACGAAAGTTTTTTCCAATGCCTCCAGCTCAGGAGTCAGACGAGCAATCGCAGCATCATCCCTCTGATCAACGTGAAAAAGGAAACGTGCTTCTACTACAGTCAGCTTAGGTAACTTCTGAGTAGCAGCTCGCTTTAAAAGATCAGCAAAAAGCGCGGGATCACGCTCTGAGAAGAGCTGAGCTTCGAGAGGAAGCGGCTTCTGCACAGGCTCCTCATCCTGAGCAGTGGCCCACGCCGCACACGCGAACCACGAGCAGACGATCAATCGTGTCACAAACACTGTCTCAGATGAGGCTATAAAGACGAATCGCCTATTGTGGGATATTCAGAGTGACACCCTTCACGATTGTATTTCCTGACAAGCCGTTTGCAGCTTTGATCGCATCGACAGAGGTATTGTAGCGGCGGCTGAGGCCCCAGAGAGTGTCACCTTCGACGACTGTGTGTGGGCTCGTATTCTGAGAAAAACTAGGTGCCGATGGGATGGAGGCAGGCGGCGGATTATAGGCAGAAGCCGGGCCGTAGGCTGGAGGAGCTGCTGGCGGAGCCGGGATCGGCTGATAGGCCGGAGCTGATGGCACTGCAGGAGCATTCGCCTGCGGATAAGATGGTGCCTGAGGAGCTGCTGGTGCCTGTGGCACTCCGTAAGGATTAGCTGCATCTACTCCTGGAGCTGCAGCGTAGGGATCATCGGCTGTAGCCTTGTTATTTGCACAAGAGGAGAGAGAAAAAGCTGCGACTGCAGAGCTAAGAAAAAGAAATGAGCGGTTCATGATGAGTGAGTCAGTAACAGATACTTTAGAAAAGTGAAGTAATAAACGTCCTATGACTATGGCATATGAGCGCTACATGCCTACAAGATCGTCTGAAATAGTGTGTTTTGTGCGCGCTGATTGATTCTTTATGACTTGAAGAGGAATGACATGTGCCGAGAAGAGTTCTTAAACAGACAAGCTTTTTCTTTTGCCATGTGCGCGGACTGTGGTTTTATCCCTGTCTACACACACTCATGCACGATATCTGGATCTGGATTGGAATCCTCTTTTGTCTCACACAGTCGGCGATGTTCTCCGGCTTGAACTTGGCTCTCTTCTCGCTGGGGCGCATGCGCCTAGAGGCAGAGGCAGATAAGGGAATGAAGGCTGCGACTAAGATTCTCAAACTACGCGAGGACTCGAATCTACTGCTCTGCACCATTCTATGGGGAAATGTCTCGGTGAACGTCCTTTTAACACTTTTGACGAGTAATGTGCTCTTTGGGGCGGCGAGCTTTCTCTTTTCCACAGTTGGCATCACCTTTTTTGGTGAGATTCTCCCACAGGCTTACTTTTCGAGAAATGCACTGCGCGTCGGGGCAAAGCTCACCCCCGTGATCCGACTCTACCAGGTTCTTCTTTTCCCCGTCGCTAAGCCATGTGCCCTGATCTTAGACGGCTGGATCGGCCCAGAAGGCCCCTCTTTCTACCGCGAGCGGGATATCGAGAATATCTTAGAACGCCACATTCGTGAGGAAGACTCCGAGATATCTGCCCACGAAGGACGAGGCGCTCTCAACTTCCTCGCGCTTGATGATCTCAAGGTGGCTGAAGAAGGTAGCCTGGTGAAAATGAGCACCATCATCCAGCTCCCATCGAAGATGGATCTTCCCGTCTTCCCAGACTTCACTACGCCTGAGGGCGAGACATTTCTGACTCAGCTAAAGGTGAACCCTGCTAAGTGGCGCATCATCGTAGACGACTCCGCCGAGCCGTTAATCGTATTGGATACACCGGAATTCCTCGCACGCTACTTGGCCTCTGACGGTAGGACAGATATTTACCGCTTCTGCCACCGCCCGATTATTGTCACTGACAGCTCTAAGAGGCTCGATTCTGTTTTAGGAAAATTCGTCGTCGAAGCGAATGACCGAAATGATCACGTCGTCGATGAAGACGTCGTGCTCTTCTGGACGGAGGATAATAAGCGTATCATCACAGGTGCAGACATCTTCGGTCACCTCCTGCGTGGCATCGCTAAGAGAAAGCCTATCCCTCAAGGAGAAAACGACGAAGATCTAGTCAGCATCGCATAACTCACCCTTGTCCGCACCTTCAGCCGGTGCTACCAGTTGATCTATGTTCACTGGGATGCAGGACTCATGGCGACCACCGCTCTTTAAGATCGGAAAGGTCCCATTTCACGTCGTCGGCCTACTCATCTTAATTGAGGTCGTCGGGACTATCATCGCGATCGCCTACAGGCCTCTGTCTAAGATGGTCTATTTCTCCCCAGCTGATGTGGCGCAGGGCGAGCTCTGGCGGATTGTCACCTATTCGTTTTTTGCGATTCCTGGGCTGTTGTGGCTCATCGGGCTCTTTTTCTTTTACCGATTCGGATCATTTTTAGAGCAATCACTCGGCAGAGAGAAATTCGTCCAACTCATCCTCGGTATTGCCTTCATAGCACCCGTCATCGCCTTCATCCACTACCTCGCATTTGGCAATGCGCAGTCATCAATTCTCTACGGCAGCAGTATTCTCCACATGAGTGTCTTCATGGCCTTCTGCACCACGATGCCAAATGCTCCATCCTTTGGCGGGATCAAGGTCAAATGGTTTGGGCTGGCCTTCCTCGGAGTCTCACTGCTTCAGCTCGTATCAGGCGGACTGTATGGCATGGCGCTTGCTCTCATAGGGTGTAGCGCGTTTGCAGTCTATTTCATCCAAAAGCTAGGCTACACAGAGGGCTTTCGTGTCCGCGAAGAGGTCTTCGGCCCGCGCTCGCAGCGAAAAAAACGCCCTCAACGTAAACGCCAACAAAGAAAATTGAAGCCACGAACCAAGATCAACACCTCCAGTGCCACTGAAGTCGATCGCATTCTCGATAAGATCAATGACGAAGGCTTTCAGTCCCTGACTGCTGAAGAAAAGGAAACCCTCGAGCAGAGTTCGAAGTGATCACCTCTTCCCACACTTTTTAAAAAATCATATGACTGATGCCGACCAGATCGATTGCCCCGATCACATCCCGCAAATCGATCGACTCCGCGCTATCATGCATCGCCTCCGGGCCCCAGGTGGCTGCCCTTGGGATGCTGAACAGACACACGAAAGCCTCATTTCAAACCTCATCGAGGAATCCTACGAAACTGTCGATGCGATCCAGTCAGGCGATATGGTTCACTTAAAGGAAGAGCTCGGCGATATTCTGCTCCAAGTTGTCTTTCACAGTGAACTCGCAGCCGAACGCGGAGACTTTTCATTCGATGACGTCGCTCAGGGAGTCTCGGACAAGCTCGTTCGTCGCCACCCACACGTCTATCAAACCTCTCAAGATGGAATGGATTCATCGCAAGTCTTAACTCAATGGGAAGAGATCAAACGCGCTGAACGGGGCGACGAGGAAAAGCCTTACCTGCATAAAACAGGTCATGGACTTCCCGGCCTGCTCAAAGGCGTCAAACTCCAGAAAAAAGCAGGCAAAGTCGGCTTCGACTGGCAGGATCACAACAGCGTCTTGGAAAAAATCGACGAAGAACTCGCTGAAGTGCGAGAGGCCATCGCAGACAATGATCAGACAGAAATCGAGTCCGAGATCGGAGATCTTCTCTTCGTCGTTGCGAACCTCGCGCGTAAGATGAACGTGGATCCAGAGGCTGCGCTAGAAAGAACCAATCAGAAGTTTTTCAACCGCTTCGCTCACATTGAGACTGAGCTGAAAAAAAGAGGCGTCTCACTTGAAGACGCCTCTTTAGAAGAAATGGATGAGCTGTGGAATGCAGCGAAATCGGTCTAAAAGTCTTTCTTCGGCTTTCTCAGCTTAGCTTCGCCATCGATTTCCATGTAGAAGTCTTTTCCTCTCTGTGTGTTGAGGATTCTGTCCGCGATGAGCTCGACGTGACCATCAACAAATAAGCAGTGTGTCTGCTTTTTGTAGTTTCCTTCGAATTTCGTATTTCTCTCTAGGAAGTTCGAGATGCCCTTGTCGGAATCACGGCTCTCCGCCAGCATAATTGTAGAATCTGGATACTTGATATTGCTTTCAGAAATCGGTGGCTGACCGTCTTGATCTCTCCCTCTTTCGTCAAAAACACCGCCCAAGAGACTATTGTATGCGAATCCTCCTTTGCTAAAGTTTCTAGGATTCGCCCGAGGCGTAATAGTGTCCGGAAGACGCCCATTCCCTCTGTTATCGTAGCCGAATTTATGATCTGAGAGAGGATTCTGGAAAGGTGTCTTCATCGGATCCCCTCGCCATTCAAAAAAACTACCGGACACACCATTTTCACCCGGACGATCCGCCATATCTAAATAGGCTGCACAGAGGTCTGACCAGTCATACTCTACAGTCGCGTCATTTCCTGCTAACTTACCCGTTCCAGAATACCCGAAGTAGAATCCCGGTCTGATATTTGACATCGGAACACCTTCACCCAGGACGCCCTGAATAGCAGCACCCAGTCCCTTGAGGTTGGTCACAGTTTTCGAGGCTTTACTCGCTTGGACCCCTCTTTTAGCTGACGTAAATGTTAATGCTGCCAGCGCGATAATGATCGCTATGACAACTAGTAGCTCGACGAGCGTAAAGCCTCTCGGAGAAGGTTTAGATAATGGAGTTTTCATGGGTATCGGTCGATGAGATTTAGAATATCCGCCAATCCCCATGTGTTTACAACACGAAATCAAGTCTGTAGGCACAGAATGGCTGCTTTTTGATCTTCGTAAAACAGTCAGTTCTGTCCTCAGAATTCATTAGCCAATGAGCCATTGCACATTAATCTCACTGCGTGCCGAAAAAATCGTCCTCCCCTTCCCCATCTCTCCCAGACTCAATCGTCGTCCGTGGAGCTAGGCAGCACAACCTCAAGAACATAGACATCGATATCCCCCTCGGGAAGCTAACGGTCATCACGGGTCCATCCGGCAGTGGAAAGTCTTCACTCGCCTTCCATACACTCTACGCAGAAGGCCAGCGTCGTTACGTCGAGACTTTCTCGCCCTACGTCCGCCAATTCTTTGACCGCATGGATAAGCCTGCTGTCGATCGCATTGACGGCATTCCGCCCGCGATCGCGATCGAACAAAAAAATGCGGTTCGCACCACTCGATCCACCGTTGGCACGATCACAGAGATCAATGACTACCTAAAATTACTCTATCCACGTATCGCCACGGGCTATGATCCGAAGACAGGAGAAGTCGTCCGTCCAGATACGCCGGAAACAGTCGCTACGTGGGCGAATGATACGCATGCTGACGAGAGCATACTCGTCCTCTTTCCCATACCAGTGCCAGAGAAGACTCAGACAGCTGATTTCTTCCCATTCCTTCAGGCTCAGGGATACCTGCGAGTGCTCCTATTTGGCGAAGTCTATCGCACAGATGAACCAGACTCTTTTCAAAAGAAACTGCCAGCACAAGTCGATATCATTCAGGACCGCCTCATCGTAGGCGAAGATCAATCTCGCCTCACTGAAGCTCTCGAAGCTGCCTTTCGCTACGGGAAAGGCCAAGCTGCCATTCACTGCGTAGCCCAGCAGACAGTGAAACGATTCACGAGCACCTGGGAACCACTCAGAGAGCCCACACCTGCTCTTTTTAGCTTTAATAACCCACTCGGGGCATGCCCAGAGTGCCGGGGATTTGGACGCGTCATCGGTATCGATCTCAGTAAATCCGTCCCAGACGGCACTCTCTCGCTCAAAGACGGCTGCATCAAACCCTTTCATGGAGATCGAGGAGAGGAATGCCAACGTGATCTCCTTCGCTGTGCCAAAGCCGCAGGCATTTCCATCACCACACCCTATAATGACCTTTCAGAGGACGAAAAAGACTGGGTCATGTATGGCGAATCGGAAGACTCAGAGGCCGCCTGGCAAGCTGGTGAATGGTATGGAGTCAAAGGCTTCTTTGACTGGATGGAGACCAAGTCCTACAAGATGCACGTCCGCATCTTCCTCTCCCGCTACCGCTCCTATACGACCTGTGGTAAATGCCGCGGCCGGCGACTTCAGCCAGAAGCATTGAATTTCAAGATCCAGGGCAAAACCCTTCCAGACCTCTGGAAACTCTCCATCGCAGATCTCTCGCACTTTTTTGAAGAGATCGCTCCACCATCTAGCCAGACCGAGGACCCGACTCTTCAGCTCATTCTCACAGAGATCACATCACGCCTAAGCTATCTCCAGCAGGTGGGACTCGGCTATCTCACTCTAGACCGCCCTACGCGCACGCTCTCTGGCGGAGAGGTCGAACGTGTAAACCTCACATCCTGCCTAGGCGCCTCTCTGAGTGATACCCTCTTCGTCTTAGACGAGCCAACAGTCGGTCTCCATCAGCGTGACATTCACAATCTCATCGGCGTCATGCACGCCCTTCGAGACAAAGGAAATACCATCGTAGTAGTAGAGCATGAAGAATCCGTCATGCACGCCGCCGACCACCTCATAGACATCGGACCGAATTCTGGAGAAAAAGGCGGAGAAGTCGTCTTTAATGCCCCGCTTCCTCGCAAGATTCATTCTGACAAAACTCTCGCTGCAGACAATCCTCGCTCACTCACCATCCCCTACCTGACTGGTCAGTCCAGTATTCCGGTTCCGAAGAAACGCCGCAAGCCAACGCGTCATCTCAGCCTAAAAGGTGCGACTGCTCACAATATCAAAAATCTCAACGTCAAGATCCCACTCGATCTCTTCACCTGCATCACGGGCGTCTCAGGATCTGGCAAATCGACACTCACTCACACCATCCTTTACCAGCATCTTGCGAAACACTTCGGGAAGCCACAGGATGAAGATCAAGGCCAGCTCAAATCTCTAGATGGCATCGACCATCTCACTGATGTCCTCCTTGTCGATCAGACTCCGATCTCTCGGACACCGCGCTCCACACCAGCGGTCTTCATCGGCGCGTTCGATCCTATACGACAGCTATTCGCAGCCACACCCACAGGGCAAGCTCAGGGGCTCACAGCTGGATACTTTAGTTTTAATAGCGGCACTGGTCGCTGCGAACGCTGTGCTGGCAATGGCTTCGAGAAAGTCGAAATGCAATTTCTCTCCGACCTCTTTATCACATGTCCAGAATGTGAAGGATCTCGCTACACTAAGGAGGCAAAAAGCATCACATACCATGGGCTCAGTATCTCAGACTTCCTCAATCAGACCATAGATGAAGCTATAGACTTCGTCACTCCTCTGGCCAGCGGCGCAACGAAAGGAAAAGAAAAAAACAATCTCAATAAAACCATCAAGTTACTCACTCCACTGTCTACAGTAGGTCTGGGCTACCTCAGACTAGGCCAAGCTCTCAACACACTGTCCGGAGGGGAAAATCAACGACTCAAACTCGCCTCACTACTCGCAGAAGTGCCGAGCCGTAAAAGTAACGCCAAAGACACAAAGCCTACGTCTACCACGACTAAGCTCCTCATCTTCGATGAACCTACGACTGGTCTCCACACATCAGACATCGACAGACTCCTCAGCGTCTTCCATGACCTCGTCGATCACGGACACAGCCTGATCGTCATTGAGCATAATATTGATGTTATTAAAAATGCCGACCACCTCATTGAGATAGGCCCAGAGGCCGGCGCGCACGGTGGCAAGATCATCGCTCAGGGCACGCCAGCTCAGATCGCTAAGAAAGATACTCCCACAGCCCCCTATCTCCGCTCAACAGGCGATCTCCCAAACGTTCGTAACACTTCATCAACTACTACTGAACACCTTAGACAGGCGAACACTATCTCTCTCCACGGAGCGCGGGAGCACAACCTCAAAGACCTCTCACTCCAGATTCCCAAAAACGACATTGTCGTTGTCACAGGGCTTTCTGGATCTGGCAAATCGACTCTTGCCTTCGACATCGTCTTTGCCGAAGGCCAGCGCCGCTTCCTTGACTCTATGTCGCCATATGCGCGCCAATTCGCCGAACAGCTCGAAAAGCCGGACATTGATAAAATAAACGGTCTCCCTCCCACCGTTGCTATTGAGCAGCGGATCTCTCGCGGTGGAGGAAAGTCCACCGTCGCGACAGTCACAGAGATCTATCACTTTCTTCGTCTGCTCTACGCCAAGCTCGGCACGCAGCATTGTCCAGAATCCGGCGTGCCCGTCGTCAGTCAAACAACGAGTGCTATAGTCGATCAGATCCGGACAGAACTTAAGAAACGCGGAGGCTCAAATGTAAAAATCATGGCACCCGTCATCCGTGGACGGAAAGGCTATCACACAGATGTCGCAACAGCTGCCGCAAAAAAAGGTTATACAGAACTTTTAGTAGATGAACAGTTTAAGTCGACTGAAGGGTTTCAGCGCCTCGAGCGCTTTGTAGAACACGATATCGATATCGTTATTTGGTCGAGTAAAGAGAGTCAATCCAAGCAGCCAACCATCACTGAACTCACAGAGATAGTAGAACGCACTCTCAAGACAGGGCAGGGAACAATACGCCTGTTAGATGCTTCTAAGAAATTCCGCATTCTATCCACCGCTATGGTAAGCCCCGTCACAGGGCGCTCTTTTGAGCCTCTCGACCCATCGCACTTTTCTTTCAACAGCCCTCGCGGGCGCTGCAAGACATGCCGTGGATATGGAAAAGTCCCAGCCGGGCAGTTCAAAAAGTCTGACCGCTTCGATAACGAACTCGAAGAAGAGCTCGATACTGAACGCCGCCTAGATAAGGCCGATGATGAAGAACTGATTCTATGCCCAGATTGCTTAGGATCTCGGCTCAATGCAGTCTCCCGCAGTGTCTTCATATCCGCAGGCACGAAGACTCAATCAGAAGAATACAGCATCGCAGACCTTACTCTCCTTCCCGTCACAGGAGCTGCACAGATTCTCAAACGCTTCCGCTTCACAGGTCGAGAAAAGCTCATCGCACGCGATATACTTCCGGAAATCACTCAACGCCTTACATTCTTAGATGAAGTCGGACTCGGCTATCTCTCTCTAGATAGAAGTGCGAATACTCTCTCTGGTGGTGAAGCACAGCGTATCCGCCTCGCAGCTCAGCTAGGATCGAATCTTCGCGGCGTCCTCTATGTGTTAGACGAACCTACTATTGGCCTACATCCTCGCGACAATGTTAAACTACTAGACACACTTGAAGTCCTGCGAGACCAAGGCAATAGCCTTCTCATTGTCGAGCATGACGAGGAGACCATGTCCCGCGCTGGTCATATCATCGATTTAGGGCCTGGTGCTGGCGTTCACGGTGGCCAGATCACGTGGCAGGGAAATCTCAGTAAAGCTAAGAAACACAAAAAGGCGAACGCACCGCACTCTGCGACACTTAGGGCACTGACTGAAAAGACCAAACACCCTATCGCCGGCACACGCCGCAGCATACCTTCTACCAAGTCCAAAGCCTCCTGGTTAAGCGTCAAAGGCTGTCACGCAAATAACCTAAAAGAGATAGACGTCTCCATACCGCTGGCGCGCCTCACAGTGATCACTGGAGTCTCAGGCTGCGGCAAGTCATCCTTCATGCGCGGCTGCCTCAAGCCAGCTGCAGATATCTCAGTCAAAAAACGCTCAGCATCACATGGGAAAGCCAAAACGTGGAAATCGATCAGTGGCTTTACAAAGCTCGATGCCGTCTACGAAGTCGATCAATCACCCATAGGAAAGACGTCCCGCTCTTGCCCTGCGACTTACGTCAAAGTCTTTGATGAGATCCGTAAAGTCTTCGCCAACTTACCAGATGCTAAGCTACGTGGCTTTACCGCTAGTCGCTTTAGCTTTAATAACTCCGAAGGTCAGTGCCCAGATTGTAAAGGCAATGGCCGTCGGAAGCTCGA
>CALFDI010000237.1 GCA_937952875.1 uncultured Verrucomicrobiales bacterium | reverse complement strand
CTTGATTGTGATCATTTCGCCTTTCGAGTTCACGACTGGAGCGAGGCTGGTTTGAATCGGTGAGCAGCTAGAGACAAATAAGCTGAAGAGAGCGAAGAGTGATAAGGTGAATAGTTGTTTGTTCATTACGCCGAAGATGGTGCAGTCATCTTGAGAGCTTGCGCAAGCACAATGATGGGTATGCCGTAACCCGCATTGCGCTAAGTAGAATGACACCGAAGAGATCTTGAAAAAGGTCGTGGCGATGGTCGTTGCGCCAGAAAGAATGACACTTGGATAAAAACGTTATCTAGGATCATGGGTTACCGAAATAAGGAAGAATCAACCAAGTCCCGAGTGTCATGAATAGTGGCGCAACGACCTAACCGCCATCTTTTATTGGCTCAATATGGATGAATAGATCTGTCTCTAGTTCGCGCAGCAGCGTTTGAATTTTTTCCCGCTACCGCAAGGACAAGGGTCGTTTCGACCAATCTTTGGAGCTGCTTGTGCAGGTCGCACTCTGTTAGCAGTAAAAGGCGGGCTATGACTTGAAAATGGTCCGCCTGTCATGCTTGCACTGCGTGCGCATATGACGGAGATGATAGGCTGAAGGATGACTTCGGCTTCATCTAACGAGAGTAGGGGATCAATTGGTGTATTTTTTAGGACTTCGAAGTGGGCCTCGATAAGAGCTTCGGAATAATCATTGGAACCCTGAATTTCTTTTAACAAAAGGGCTGCTTTTTCTATTCCTAACAGCCAGTCATCGATTGTAACTAGAGTGTGATTCCTGTCATCATCGGGATAGAGTGGGAGGGAAGGGAAATACTGATTTTCTAATACAGAAGTATTAATCGAATTATAAAACTCCATAAGAGCTGAAGTGCAGCGTTCAGTGTCTTTTGGAGAAGTGAATTCGATGCTAAGAATCGGCTCGGTGGAGTGAAGATTCCATGGAAGAGTCGCGATGAAGGCCGGACGAATCATTTCTGGGGCTCCTATGATGACGGCATAGACTGCCTCGAGCATCTCTGGCGATTGTGCACCTAAGGGTGTTCTGTAGAGAGTGAGAAAGTAGTCAACCCTGGCGCAAAGAGGAGCTTTAGGATCATAAGGGCCCAACTCCTTAAGAAGAGCTTTTCGGTGTAACGTGGCCTCCAGATCATAAGGATTCACGGGTTCTGTAGAGCGATCTGTTCTCAGGCCGAGTGAAACTTCAACGTCTTCTCGATCTCCGTTCATGGAGACGTCGATGATGTTCGCATCGTAGATGGCGAGGATTTCTTGATGAAAGCGATCAGGGCAATTCGTGATAATAGAGGCGACGAGCATTGCATTGACTTCGCGTTCAGGGCGCATCTCTCTGAGCTGGCTGGCGAAGTGCTCAAAGATATCGACGGAGCTTTTTAATTCCTTTACGGCGTCTTCGAGAGAGTCGACTAGGCCTAGCCTGAGCTCTAGGTCCATATCTTGATCTGAAATGATGGAGAGGGCTTCTTTGATTCCTTTTTCTCCCAGCTGTATGATACACCAAGTCATGTCGGTGAGGAGTTCGTCTTCGTAGTCTGGGCCGATGTTTTCATCCCAGAGGGTGGTGTAGTAGGTGAGATTCATTTCCTTTCTCATGATGAGAAGCCGGCAGGCATGAAGTGAAAGTGGCAAAATACGGTCTAAATCGTATTTTGAGGGTGGGATGCACTCGGCGATGAGGAGAAGGTCGTCGTTGGATGCTGGGTCGAAAAGAGGAGTCTTCAGTGCGGTGAACGGATCATTTTCGAAAGCTGGAGGGAGGGTCTCGAGTTGGATGATGAGTTCATCGATGGTCATGGGGCTATGATGATAGGAAACGTTTTAAGAATAAAGGAGGAAACAAAAAGCCCGCCGCGATGGGGGGCGGGCGGGCTTGGGTGATTTTTTGGTAGGGGCAAGATGCCCCTGTTCCTTAGTAACGGTAGTGGGCTAGCTTGTAGGGCTTAAGTGCCTTGGGTTGTATCGGAAAGGCTTTCGGTGATGCTGGGGTCGGGAGACTGGAAGAGCTCGAGGTAGGGATCGAAGCGGAAGCGGCGGTTGCGTTTTTGACCTGTGGTTTCAGTGATAAGATTGAGCTCCTGGAAGCGAGTGAGAATTTTATTCGCTTGGGCGAATGAGATGCCAAGCGTCTCTTTAACGTGATTCGCGGTGACAGCAGGATATTCGAAGAGGTGATCAAGGAGAGGCATGGCTCCTGTCATATTACCCATTTCATCAGCTACGAGTTGTCTCGTTTTTTCACGGAGTGTGATGATGTTACGAGCGGTGCGGGTGGCATCCCGAGAGACGGAGGCGACTCCACGTAAGAAGAACTTGATCCAGCCTTCCCAATCACCTGAGCGGCGAATAGCTGTGAGGCGGTCGTAGTATTCTGCGCGGTTGAGCTTAAAGTAGTGAGAGAGGTAGAGGAGTGGAAACTCTAGGATGTCTTGGTGGCAAAGAAGGAAAGTAATGAGTAGGCGTCCGACTCGGCCATTGCCATCAAGGAAGGGGTGAATCGTCTCAAACTGAGCGTGGGCGTAGGCGCAGTGAATGAGTGCTGGGAGGTCGGCTGTGCTGTGAAGAAAGGTTTCAAGATCTCCTAGTGCTTGAGTCATTTCATGCACGGGCGGAGGGACGAAGCTGGCTTCGGCAAGGGTGCAGTTCTGCGGGCCAATCCAGTTCTGAGATCTACGGAATTCTCCCGGATCTTTCTCACTGCCACGTGTGCCGGACATGAGTTTGGCATGGATCTCACGGATGAGGCGTAGAGAGAGAGGTAGCTCGCCATGACGGATCTTATCCAAGCCGTGATTCATGGCGTGGATGTAGTTGATGACTTCTTCAACGTCTTTTGGGGTGTCTTGGTCTCCGGATTCGTAATCAATGACATCTTCCAAGGTGCTCTGTGTGCCTTCGATTTGTGACGAAAGGACAGCTTCGTAACGGACATACATGGCTACGAAGAAATTAGGGCTAGGGAGGACCGAGCAAACGCCATCCAATCTGCCGAGAAAGCGATCAGCATCTGATAAGAGGCGGACGATTTCCGTATCCTGCTCAAGTGGCGGCTCTGGTGGGAGAGGAGCTGGGATAAAAGCAGTATGGCCTTCGAGTTGTTTTACAAAATGGCCTGATCGTGAAATAGCGGAGGTCACGAAGGTTTTTTATTATTCAGTAGAGTATTAAGCGAGGGAAAAGCGCTCCTTATTTTTCATTTCTT
>CALFDI010000236.1 GCA_937952875.1 uncultured Verrucomicrobiales bacterium | reverse complement strand
TTCGAGGTGTTTGCCAGCAATAGTGGATAATAATACGAGTGCTTCACCCTTTTTCGGGTCAGGCACGCCTACGATAGCGATTTTTCTTTCCTCTTCATTATCGAGGTTGAGCGCCTTGGATACGGCTGCTTCGACTGTTTCGTGCGGGACCATTTCGCCAGCAATTTTTGAAAAACGAGAAATCCGCCCTTCGATGTGTAGAAAGCCTTCGTCATCCATGTAGCCGATGTCACCAGTGTTGAACCAGCCGTCTGTGAGGACTTTTTCTGTGAGGTCATCACGGTTGAGATAGCCATTAAAAATGTTGGCGCCTCTAAGATAGATGACTCCTGATTGATCGATTGTCGTTGGCTGATCAGTCGCAGGATCTTTCATACGAATGCTCATGCCTGTGAGGAGTGGGCCGGCTGACTTGTGTAGCTTACTCGGGACGACAGGGAGATTCCCATCGGACGGTGGCTCAGGGAGATTCACCGTGGAGACAGGTGACGTCTCTGTGAGGCCGTAGCCTTCAAGTGGTAGGATGCCAAAGCGCTTTTCAAAAGCTCGTGCGAGTGAATCTGGGAGCTTCTCTGCACCTGTGATCAGAATTTTTAAAGAAGCCAGCTGCTCTGGTTCGACACGTCTCATGAACCCTCTGAGGAATGTCGGTGTGCTGATCATCAGAGAGATTCCATGTTGCTCGACTAACTCTCCTAAGCGCTTTGTCTCGAGCGGTGAAGGGTAGGTGACGACATTGATCCCTTCAATGATGGGGAACCAGAGAGTCACGGTGAATCCGAACGAATGGAAAAGGGGCAAGCTGCCGAGGATCTTTTGGCCGCCTAGTTCGAGTGATGTGCCGAATTGGCAGACATTCGAGAGGATGTTTTTGTGGCTCAGTGCGACGCCCTTCGGAGCGCCTGATGATCCAGATGTGAAAAGGAGCGCTGCTTCATCATCACCGCGTCTCGTCAGATCTAGTCCGATCATTTTAGCGATGATCGATGCTGGCAGGAGCTTTGTGAGAATGGCCCAGCGAACGATTTTCTTCTTTAGCTGCGGGAGCTGTCGCTCGATGAAAATAATCTCGCGGGTGGGTGGCCACGGGAAGTTCGGGACTTTTCGGATAAAGGCATCGGCAGTGATGAATCGATCGATGTCTGCCTGATGAATTGCTGAGTGAATGGCTTCGTGACTCGCGGTAAAGTTCAGATTAACGGGAATTTTATTTGCGAAGAGCACAGCAAGGTTTGCGACCATGCCTCCTTTGCCTGGAGGGAGAATAACAGCGACGCGTTTTTTCTTTGTTGCTGTTTTGATGACTTTTGAAAAAGCGATCGCTGCCGCTAAAATTTTGCCGTAGGCGAGTTCAGAATCATCTGATCCATCGAAAAGAGAGCACTGAGATCCATGCTTCTTGAGGCCTTTTAGTAATTCGTATGGTAGAGAGCCTGAAAGGAATGACCGACTGCTGAATGCCTTTTCAGATGCTTTATAGATCGCTTCTCGGATCTTAGCCGGGCTGGCTTCTGCTGCAGGGATAGCATCTTCAAAGCACAAGATGGAAGAGCGTGTCGGCTGAGCTATGGTCTGTAAGGTAGCTTGATCAGAATGCTGAGTCGCGAGAGGCTGAATGGGGAGGCCCAACTTGCTCAGAAAACGCAATGTCTTACCTGGGCTATGTATGACCATGCCTGCGCGAGAAACCACCTTTCCCGGTAGATAAAAAACGAGGGCTCCTGGACTCAGACTTTTTCTGATTTCTTCGCCGACTCCTTCCGGTGAGGGATCATCAGCTGAAAAGGCGATGCCATCGGCTCCAGACTGTTCGACAAATGCTTCGATGTCTGGATCGAGCTGATCAGTTTGCTCCATGAGCCATAGAACAGGACGATCTGCGAGTTCCTTAAGAATTGCAGTGACATCAGAGAGCCGAACTTGCCCAGGGACTATGATTGCAGAGTCTTTGGAGAGTTTATCTAAGTTGAGAATGTCAGTGATGCCTTTGCTCATAAATGAAAGGTTTAGTCGTGTTCGCAGAGCTGAATGTTGTGTGAAGGTCTCTGTCTGCGCAGTTGTTCTAAAGCTTCCAGAGTCTGGATCACGTCTTTTTTTCTGTTTAGTGTCAGTTGAATGTATGGTGCGAAAATTCATGGAGTAATGGGGCTTGGATATCCATGAATAATGAGTAGAAATTGCAGATCTGTATAATAGATGATTTGTGAGTTAAAATTGATTTAATTGATGTTTCTGGTTGTGCGCTGGAAAGAAAAAGCCCGACTACAGATGTAGTCGGGCTTTGAAAACTGAGGTCAGAAAGAATCAGCTAATTAAGCTTCTTCTTCCTTAGACTTAGCGATCACCTCGTCTGAGATGTTGCGTGGACACGCTGAGTAGTGGCTGAACTCCATGGAGAACTGACCACGTCCTGATGTCATCGTGCGGAGATCACCGATGTATCCGAACATTTCGGAAAGCGGTGCATCAGCTTTGATTCGGACGCCTGTTGGTGTTGGATCCTGAGTCTTGATCATGCCGCGGCGGCGGTTCATGTCACCGATGACGTCACCCACGTTGTCTTCTGGAGTGAAGACGTCGAGCTTCATGATCGGCTCAAGGATCTGTGGTCCAGCCTTTGGCATAGACGCACGGTAGGCTGCCTTAGCTGCGATTTCGAAAGCCACAGCGGAGGAGTCAACGGCGTGGAATGCACCATCAGTGAGTGTTACCTTGAAGTCGAGGCATGGGAAGCCAGCGAGAACACCTTTTTCTTTAGAAAGGTTGAATCCTTTTTCGACGGCAGGCCAGAATTCCTTAGGAACATTACCACCGACGACTTTGGACTCGAATGAGAACCCATCACCAGGCTCACCAGGCTCGATTGTGTAGTCGATCTTACCGAACTGACCAGAACCACCGGACTGCTTCTTGTGAGTGTAAGAGTCTTGGATCGTCTTCGTGATTGTCTCACGGTAGGCGACCTGTGGAGCTCCGACTTCGACTTCGCAGCCGTAGGTGCGCTTCAGGATGTCGACCTTAACGTCAAGGTGAAGCTCACCCATTCCCTTAAGAATAGTCTCTCCAGAGTCTTGGTCTGTTTCGACGTAGAATGAAGGATCTTCCTTAACCATCTTACCGATCGCGACGCTGAGCTTCTCAGCAGCGCCTTTATCAACAGGCTTAACAGCGATGGAGATAACTGGATCTGGGAAGACCATTGGCTCGAGTGTGCCAGGGTGCTTCTCGTCACAGAGCGTGTGACCAGTCTGAACGTTCTTCATGCCGACAAAGGCGATGATGTCACCAGCGGAGCACGAGTCGAGTTCTTCGCGGTTGTCAGCGTGCATCTCTACGAGGCGGCCAACGCGCTCAGTCTTTCCTGTGAATGTATTCAGGACAGAGTCACCCTTCTTGAATGATCCAGAGTAGACGCGGATGAAAGTAAGAGCACCATATTTGTCATCCATGATCTTGAATGCAAGAGCGCGGAATGGGCCATTTGGATCGACAGTCGCGACTTCACCAGTCGGCTCACCTTCGAGATCTGTGATCGGCTGAGCAGGGACTTCTGTTGGATTCGGGAGGAAGTCGACAACAGCATTGAGGACGTTCTGCACACCCTTGTTCTTGAATGAAGAGCCACAGTATGTCGGGAAGAAGTCGAGAGCGATGGTTCCTTTACGGATACATGCCTTGATCTGATCGATGCTTGGCTCCTCGCCTTCGAGGTATTTCTCCATCAGCTCATCGTCCTGCTCGACTGCAGTCTCGATAAGTTCAGCGCGGTATGTTTCCACATCATCGACCATGTCAGCAGGGACATCTTCTAGTGTGTAAGCTTCAGGATTACCTGAATCATCCCAGACCCATGCTTTACGAGTGAGGAGATCGACGACACCTGAGAGATTATCCTCTGTGCCGATTGGGAGAACCATGATGAGTGGAGTCGCCGCGAGGACGTTCTTCACCTGATCGACGACGCGGTAGAAATCTGCGCCGAGGCGATCGAGCTTGTTTACGTAAATGATACGAGCGACTTTAGATTCGTTCGCGTAGCGCCAGTTCGTTTCTGACTGAGGCTCAACACCACCTGATCCACAGAAGACACCGACACCACCGTCGAGAACCTTGAGGGAGCGGTATACTTCGATCGTGAAGTCAACGTGGCCCGGAGTATCAATGATATTGAAGCGGTGATCGTCCCAGAAACATGTCGTCGCAGCGGACTGAATCGTGATGCCGCGCTCTTGCTCTTGCTCCATGAAGTCAGTCGTCGCTGCACCATCGTGCACCTCACCTGTCTTATGAATTTTGCCTGTGAGCTTAAGGATACGCTCAGTTGTAGTGGTCTTGCCCGCGTCAACGTGGGCAAAAATGCCGATATTTCTGTATTTACTTAAGTCTGCGTCTGCCATGGCTTTACCTTAAAATGTGCCTATAAAAATGTGCTTGTCTTGCGCACGATTACGTTAAAATTCAC
>CALFDI010000235.1 GCA_937952875.1 uncultured Verrucomicrobiales bacterium | reverse complement strand
CACGAGAACGAAGAGGGCACTCGTTACCTCTATGAACGCGTTGGTCAGATCGTATCACCAAAGCCTCTTCCGGTGAAAACCAGTGCCAAGGTTCCCTGCTCTGGAATTTTCATCGGCGCAGATATTACTCCTGAAGAGATCCTCCGCCTCACCCGAGAACATCTTCACCCGGACTGCCACTTTCCTGACGCATGAATCATGATTACTTCAAAAAAGCTTCCAGTCACCGTTCTGTCTGGCTTCCTCGTAGCCGGTAAAACAACACTCCTCAACCACATTCTACGTAACCGCGAGGAGCTGACCGAAATGCTCGATCGCGGTCTCCTCACCGAGGAAGAGATCGCGTCTGACGAAATAGAATGGCATGAAACGTTTGAAGATCCATTTCCCGAGTGGAATATGGCTATTCCTGCAATGGGCTAATAATTATACGCTCTTTGTTAAGGAACCGGGGCGTCTCGCCCCATTGCACATTGACAGGGGCGGGATGCCCCTGCTCCATAGTCTAATGCCTAAGTTCTATGACATCACTGGCGAAATGCGGGTGACACAGAATAACTTGCCTCATTGGGATCAAGGTGACACATGGATTTTTCTCACATGGAGATTGGCTGATTCTTTACCTCAACCCCTCTTAGTTGAGTGGAAATTCGAACGAGCAGAATTCGATAAAAAGCATCCGAAACCTTGGGATGACGACGCGGCCAGTCTCCATCGTGAAACCTTTACCGATCGACAAGAGGAATGGTTGGATAAAGGATTCGGGTCTTGTGCCTTGAAGGATCTACGCGTGAGGCAAATTGTGTCAGACGCTTTTCACTTTTTCGATGAAGACCGGTATGAACTCGGTAGCTATGTGGTGATGCCAAATCATGTGCATCTCTTGATGTCGATCAAGGAAGGCTATGAGCTTTCTCAAATCCTCCACAGCTGGAAAAGTTACACATCGAAGAAGATCAACAAACTGTTAGATAGAGAAGGAACGTTCTGGATGGAGGATTACCATGATCGGCTGATCCGGTCGCAGAGGCATCTCTATTGGGCACAAATGTATATTCTTAATAATCAGAAACACTTGAAGCAGGGCAGCTATACACTCTTCGTTAAGGAATAGGAGCGTCCCGCTCCTTGCTAATCATTTGGGACGGGACGCCTCTGTTCCTTTCATGAGCTGTTTTCGCGCTTCCACTGAATCTCTTTTAGACAGTTTGCCAGTAGGGTTTGAAAAATACGGAATGATTCATCTGCTGCGAGTTTTTCATCTGCCAACTCTTCTATGGCTTTATAGCGTAGTGCCCATAGATTCCTTTCCTCTGCATCTAAATCGATAAGGTCACTCCCCTCATGCAATCTTCTTAAGGTCTCATTGATTTCGTGATAATAACGATCCACGCGGTTCTTACGACGAGCTGCAGCCCAGCGCCGTAAAGCTGTCACCATTCCGGCAGCTGTGATTAATAACGTAATAATCAGGGCAATGACTTCCGCATAAACCACGAAGAAAGATGGGTCTTTGCGTCGATAATACTGACTCGCTCCAGCATGCAGGCGATAAGGGAGTTCGGATTGATCAGTTATTTCCTGAATGTGCCGCGCATCAGAGACGAGTCGACTCATGTAGTATTTATTTTCAAATAACGATTTCGTCAGCTCATAGACATTCGCCTTTTCCACATCTGAGCGACAGACAAGAAACGAGGTCACACTCAGTGTCGAGATAGGATGCGCTGGCAGTGCATCATTCCCCGGGGTCGATGATGCATACGTGTGCCTGGGGATCACATATGGCGTCAGGTGCGGGAAGTGCTCGTTTATCCCATGTGTAATATTCCCCTCTTCACCAGCACGACCGATACTCATGAATTTCACTTTTCCCGTAGAGACTAACTTATCTATGACAGGAGCCCTCAGAGCGGTCACCATCATGAAGGCGTCGATATTCCCCGCTAATAGAGCCGCACTCGCCTCTTCTGGCGCGAGTGCTACAGGTTCTACATCATTTTTACTAATTCCATAGTGGGAAAGTAATTCATAGTTCACTTGTTCTGTTCCACTGCCAGGTAGTCCGAGCGACAGCCGCTTGCCTCTGAGATCAGGCAATGATGTGACTGAACTATGCGTAGGGACAAGAATGTGGACGACGTCTTTATACAATGGAGCGATGATCTCTACCCCCTCGTCAAAGCTAACGGCATTCTGAACAAGTCCGAGTTGAGCTTTTCCTTCATCCATCAGGATCACATTTTCTAGGCTGCCTGATGTTTCACGGATCTCTAACGAAAACGGGAGAGACTGTTTTTCTATAAGTGCTTTTAACGCTTTTGAAAAATTCTGGTATCCAGCCCCAGGCTTGCCGGATGCTATGGTATACGATACATCGCTTGGCGTTCTCAGGAGCGTGACATATAAAATACAGAGTAAGCAGATCAGTGATGCTACAATTATCCAGAGAGTTCGTTGTTGGTATTTCATAGGATGAACAGAATAGATTCTGTTTCTCATTTCAATCAGAGG
>CALFDI010000234.1 GCA_937952875.1 uncultured Verrucomicrobiales bacterium | reverse complement strand
GCATCTTCAGAAGAACCATCCGAAGAAACTCCTGTCAGCAGCGAGTAAATTAAAAAAATCATATCGCAGAGTAGCGCTTCATTTGTTCTAGTGCTAAAGTAAAAATTCACATTAACCACCTCAATCCGTGTTTCAAAAAGTCAAAGGCCAAGATAAGAATAGCGCCGCTAAGGCCAGCGCTCCGCCAGCAGCAGCTCCTACCACACCGCCGCCACCAGCAGCCGCAGCTCCTTCACAGCCTGCACCAGCTGCAGCATCTCCTGCCCCTTCCAGTGCCGCGCGTAATATTCTCAGCACAGATGTTGAGATCAAAGGCACAGTTAAGTTTGAAAATGATCTCGTCGTAGACGGTAAGATCGAAGGAGATATCAAGTCTCAGGGTTCACTCACTATTGGTGAGAATGCACTCATTAAAGCTGAGATCAAAACTCGCTCAGTCGTTATTTATGGCAAGTGCCACGGTAACATCACTGTGACTGATCGCGTCGAGATCAAGGCAAATGCTGAAGTCGTAGGTGACATTCAGGCAGGCACCCTCTCTATCGAAGCAGGCGCTATCTTCGTCGGTAAGTCCACAGTCGGCACACCGAAGAACACACCAGCAGCAGCTGCATCTTCTTCCTCCTCCTCTCACCCGACTCCTTCTAAAGGAGGCAGCGACAGACCTCAGCAGAGACCTGCTAAGGCCTAAGAAGGTCGATACAGACAGCTTTCTCAAAATCCCCACTACGCGTCTAAGCGTGGCGGGGATTTTTTTTGCGTTCACACTGCTCTCCCTTGAGTCGTCAGCTTGTCTCTTGACCCCCGTCAGAGTCTCCGTAGTATTACTTTCCATGAGCACCGCTGCCCCAGCCCTAGACATCACTGAAGATATTCTCCGTCTCAAAAAAGAGAAAAACGCCGTCATCCTCGCTCATAATTATCAAAGCGGCGACATCCAAGACCTAGCTGACTACGTAGGCGACTCTCTCGGGCTCGCCTACAAAGCTAAGGAAACTGATGCCGATGTCATCGTCTTCTGTGGCGTTCATTTCATGGCTGAGACCGCTCACATCGTGAACCCGACGAAGACAGTCATCCTACCTGATGCCGATGCAGGCTGCTCACTCGAACAGAGCTGTCCTGCCGATCAACTTGAAGCATTTCTCAAAGAAAATGCTGATAAGAACTACTACGTCATCGCATACATTAACTGCTCAGGTGGAGTGAAGGCTCTCTGTGATGTGATCGTCACATCTGGCAACGCTGTCAAAATCGTCGAGCAAGCACCAGCAGACCGCCCTATCCTCTTCGTGCCAGATGAGAATCTCGGTGCATGGGTCATGGAGCAGACAGGCCGCAAGATGGATCTCTGGAAAGGCAACTGCTACGTTCACGTCGAGTTTACACAAAATTCTATCCAGAAAATTAAGGATGAATACCCAGACGCTCTCGTAGTCGCTCACCCTGAATGCCCAACAGCGGTCCGACTCCTCGCCGATGAAGTCTGCTCTACGGAAAAAATGGTCGCTTATTGCAAAAACGCTCCCGTTGATAACATCATCGTCGTCACAGAGAGCGGCATGCTTCACCGCCTGCAGAAAGAGGCTCCTGATAAGAATCTCATCCCTGGCCCTACAGACAAATGCGCCTGTGCTGACTGCCGCTACATGAAGATGAACACACTGGCAAAGCTCCACGCCTGCCTAGAGAATCTCAGCCCACAGGTCACCATGCCAGAAGACCTTCGTAAGCGTGCAGAGGCCCCGCTTCTCCTCATGCTTGAGCAATCGAAGTAAAGAGCAGATTAGATTCTACTCTGCGTTTCTTTCAATTAACGGCGCCTTAGGAAACACGCGCTCATTCCTAGAATGGCGAGAAGAACTGAACTCGGCTCGGGGACAGCGACCTGACTGAATACGATGTTATCGATACCGACATTGTCGCTATTTCCACCGAGGCCTGTAGTATCGATGAAGAGAGTTAATTCTGCGCCTGTAGCGCTGGTTCCCAAGTCAAAAAAACTGCTCGAACCTGATGATGAGTTAAGAACTACATCGTCTTGATTGAACAGAATATCACCTAACTGATTCTGCACTTGGAGATTTGGTAAAGTGACAGAAACCCCGAAATTACCCAAATTAAAGGACAGAAGCGAGACGAAGTAACCAGGATCGGCTGTAAATGTAATACTATAACCAGCTCCTGATTCTGGTTCAAAGTAGGCTACATTCGTCAATTCGTTATAACCAGTCGTCCAAAGGGATAAATCATCCGCTCCGTTATAAGCCACCTCTACATTTGGAGTAAATCCACCAGTAGATCCGTAGGTGAAATTCCCGCTCGTGGTCGTTGTAACTCTATCTCCATAGTTCTCATCGAGAAAGTCTCCGTCATTAAAGCCGGAAATATCGAAAATAAGAACCGAAGCCCCTGCTTGAGGCAGTCCCATCAGTAGGCCTATAACAGATATTGGTAAAACTCCGAACGATAGCTTAGATGATAGTATACCCATATGCGTGAACGTGATAAAAACGCGCGATTAATTCATCTCTCATTCCTTTGTAAATACCTTATCGAGATTAAGTTGCTATTTGCACTAAAAGCCATTCACTCGGACGCTGCACTTTCCTTGTGAAATTCAAGCTCAGCCTGACATACCATTGTTCTTTTCGACCTTTTCTCCGCTTGCATCTATGCTTCTGCTTTCATTGACTCATCGCCAATGAGCGACCTCCTTTCTGTCACTATCGCCGGCACTGGCAGCTACTTGCCTGAGCGAGTCATGACAAATGACGATTTGGCACAAATCGTAGATACTTCCGACGAATGGATCACAAGCCGAACCGGTATCAAAGAGCGCCGCATCGCAGCTGAGGACGAGACGACTTCTGACATGGCAACTGCTGCTGCTCGGAAAGCCCTAGAGCAATCTGGAGTCGCCGTAGAAGACATCGATATGATCATCGTAGCGACGATCACTCCCGATACGCTCACCCCTGCAACAGCCTGCTACGTTCAGGATAATCTCGGCGCGAGGCAGGCCATGGCATTTGACATTTCTGCTGCCTGCTCAGGCTTTCTCTACGCTATGAAAATGGCGAAACGGATGATCGCATCAGGAGCCATCCAAAACGCCCTAATCATAGGTGCGGAAAAGCTCTCCGCCTTCACGAACTGGACTGATCGTAATACCTGCGTCCTCTTCGGAGATGGTGCCGGAGCCGCCGTCATGCGCGCAGCTCAGCCTGGTGAGGGCTCTATCATCGCTACTGATATAGGCTCTGACGGAGCACAGACGGATATCCTGAATATCCCAGGTGGCGGCAGTCGCTGCCCGATCACTCTGGAAAATGCCAACGACCACCTTGCCACACTCGGCATGCAGGGACGTGAAGTCTTTAAACATGCGGTCACTCGCATGAAGAACGCTGCTAATGCAGTGATCGAGCGAGCTGGCTGGGCCGCTGAAGACATCGCACTCGTCATCCCCCATCAAGCGAATCTTCGCATCATCGACGCCATCGCCGACCGCCTCTCTGTGCCGAACGAACGTGTTTTCGTCAATCTCCACAAATACGGTAACACTAGTGCTGCCGCCGTGGCCATCGCTCTAGACGAAGCCCACCGCGAAGGAGCCTTTAAAAAGGGTGATAAGATCGTCCTCGTCGTCTTCGGAGCAGGCCTCACATGGGCTGCCGCAGCGATCCAGTGGTAATTCTTTAACAAACAACTCTCGAGCTGAGTTAAAAAAGGAACGTAAATATGGTTAAGTTTAATGTGCCTTCAGCTATTTGTTTATGCATTGCGTTAGGTATCGGGGCTTGGGGGTTTCGTTTCTGCTATCATGGCTCACTTCGCGCAAAACCTACCCATAAAGCTGAAAATCAAGGGAACCAATATGTGATCGAACAATGGGAAATCGATCAGATGCCTCCCAATGAACCAATCGTAAACGCTATTCCCAACTACGATGGCCACAGTTCTTTTACTATTACCCCAGATCGAGATGAATATTTACAGAAAGAAGCCAAAAAATCATCAAGATCAAAAATGGCAAGAATCATTGGTGCTCTGATCATAGGCGCAGCTCTTATTGCTGGCATGTTCGTTCTAACGGGATCTCTATGGATCTCCACCTTATTTCTTCTTCCGGCAGCATTCCTTGGACACATTTCAGTATTCATTCCTATCTACTTCGCAGTCAACCGAAGCGACTCCTAAATGAATCAAACCTCCACGCCTCTGCGTTTTAAAAAAAGCAACAAGCCCAACCCTAATAACAAATAACTCCCATCCGATCACTCTCATGCCTTCCGCTATTCAATTCACTGCTAAAGACACGGCAACTCTCGCTGATATTCCATCTGAATCTAACCCAGCCAAGGGCCAAGCTCTCGTCCGCACTCACCGTATGGGGATTTGTGGCACAGACACTTCTGCCTTCATGGGCAAGTTTCCCTTTTTCCAATTCCCCCGCACACCGGGACACGAGCTTGGACTAGAAGTCATCGCTGTCGGTGAGGGTGTCACAAATGTCTCCGTGGGCGATAAATGCTCGCTCGAACCTTATGTTAACGATCCTGAGACAGTCGCATCTCAGCGCGGACACTCGAATGCCTGCCCGAACGTGTCAGTCATCGGTGTGCATGAGAATGGCGGGCTGCGCAAAGGTGATTGGCTCGTCCCAGCGCATAAGCTACACGCTGGAAATGATCTCTCCTATGATCAGCTCGCCCTCGTCGAGACTCTTGCCATCGGCTATCACGCAGTAAAACGCGGGAATCCTCAACCGGGAGAATGCGCTATGGTCATCGGTGCTGGGCCGATCGGTCTCGCTGCTTTAGAATTTTTAAAACTCATGGATCTCAAGGTCATCGTCGTCGACTTTGCAGAGAATCGTCTCGAGTTCTGCAAAGAGAAGCTCGGCATCGAGCATACTGTCCAAGCGAAACCAGACGGATCACACCTAGCAGAGATCGAGCAGATCACCGGCGGAGCCTTTGCCGATGTCATCATTGATGCCACTGGACACCACGGCTCCATGGTCAAGTGCTTCGAATTCGCCGCTGTCGGTGGTCGCGTCGTCTACGTGGGCATTACTGCTCAGGACATCCAGTTCCAGCAGGCTCCATTCTTCCATCGCCGTGAACTCTCCGTCATGGCTAGCCGGAATGCTCATCCGAAGGACTTCCCAGAGATCATTGAAATCCTTCGCCAAGGAAAAATCGATCTGAACAACTGGATCACCCATCGCATCAGCATGGAAGATGTGCCGACAGACTTCGCTCAATTCTGCGATCCGAAGACAGGCGCTATCAAAGCGATGATCGAGGTCCAGTAGAGACTGCGAACTCAGTTAGCGCTCCATCATCTCCCCTGAGCGATACGCTTGCAGCAACTCATTCATCAGTGGGAGCTGGCTTGCGACAGCCTGCCCTTCACGCGTATCGATGAAGCGTTTAGGCTGTGGATATTTTACCAAAGTCCTCAGCTCTGGCAGCATGTCGCTATCACAGGTCAG
>CALFDI010000233.1 GCA_937952875.1 uncultured Verrucomicrobiales bacterium | reverse complement strand
GCCTCTGCTCATGGGGCTAAGGTGCATGATGGTGGCACGTATGTGAATATGGATGGACCTGCCTTTTCCACTAAGGCTGAGAGCCATGCGAATCGTCAAATGGGATTCGATGTCATAGGGATGACGAATCTTCCTGAAGCTAAGTTGTGTCGCGAGGCAGAGATCGCCTACGCGAATATGTGCATGATCACGGATTATGACTGCTGGCGTGAGGAAGAGGAGGATGTGTCCGTCAGTTCTGTATTAGAGCATTTATTGGCAAATGCAGAGACGGCAAAGCAGGTGCTCAAAAGAGCTATACCTCACATTCCTAAGGAGGCTAACTGGCCTGAGCATAGCTCTCTTAAGACCGGCCTGATGACGCCAGAGAAGTTCTGGCCAGCCCAGACAGCGGAATCGCTGAGCCCTATTATCAGTCGTTACCAAACACGGAGTTAGGAAAAGACGGCCCAGAAAGGTGAGAAGTGCATGACAAAGCTCGAAAATTCGCCTAAACCACCTCCACCAAGACCCGACTATGAAGATCTCTCCGCTGCTTTATTCTCTCCTCGCTGCATCACTGTTTATTTCTGGTTGTTCCGGGAAAGATGAAAATAAGCCGAAGCCGCCGCAGACTAAGGCGATCAAGACACAGTCTGGACCAGCTTACATCCCTCCACGTGTGAGGCCGACTCCGAGTAACCCGACAGTGAATCTGCCATTCAATTTCCCTCGTAGCATCGGCGTTTCTCACTCCAGAGGTGACACCTCTCAGCCGTATATTGCGATGACCTTCGATGATGGTCCACATCCGACGAATACGCCGCGTTTGCTCGATATGCTGCGTGCTCGGAATATTAAAGCGACTTTCTACGTGATCGGGGAAAATGTAAAACGTTACCCAGCTCTCACTCGCCGCATCGTAGCGGAGGGGCATGAAATTGGAAATCACACTTGGACTCATGCCAATCTCAAAAAACTGAGTGATCAGGGAATTCGGAGAGAATTAGACCGGACGAAGGCGATCATTATATCCACCACTGGAGTTCAGCCGCGCACGATGCGCCCGCCTTATGGTGCTCTTTTCCAACGCCAGCGCGAGATGATTTTCCGCGAGTATGGTTACCCGACGATTCTCTGGGCTGTTGATCCACAGGACTGGAAACGCCCTGGACCGTCAGTTGTCACCAGCCGTATTTTGAATTCTACGCGGAATGGTTCTATCGTCCTAGCGCATGACCTACATGCTCCGACGATTACCGCCATGCCGGCGACTTTTGATGGACTTTTGAAAAAGGGCTATCGCTTCGTCACTGTCTCGCAGCTGTTGGCGCAAAAAGCCGCTGCCCAGCGTTCACGATCAACAGTTCAGTAAAAAGGACGTGCTCCTAGGTCCTTTTGAGCTGCCTCTGTATTTTAGGGCTATGAGGCTCGATTGACATGTTTGGAGAATCGTATTTTGTAAACCGCCGCCAGCTTCTAGATATCGTCGATGACGTCTTGAGCTTGGCTAAGGATTTAGAAATCGATGGTGGCCTGCTCGCCGACGAGCAGGGGATAAGAGCTGATATGCTCGCACCATTTTCCTTTTTTATCTGTGGTGAGGTCAATGCGGGGAAGTCCAGCGTGCTGAACAGTCTCTTTGGTGAATCCATCTGCCCTACTAACGTTCTACCTGAGACGCAGTATTTACATCTCTATCGCTATGGGCCTGAGGAAAAAAATACGCGGAAGAGTGACGCCTTAGAGCATAGAGATCGTCCAGTCCCGCTTCTCCGTCAGTATAATCTCATCGATACACCTGGGACGAATGCTGCAAAGGCTGAGCATTTAGCCGTAACCCAGCACTTCCTCCAGACTTCTGATTTTCTCTTTTTCGCCTTTCCTGTGAGCAATCCATGGGGCTCAGCGACCTGGGATCTGATGAGCCAGGTGCCACCGGATCATCATGACCGGATCATTATTCTCTTACAGCAATCAGACCTACGAGATGATCGTGATTTAGAGGTGATTATTTCGCATATGAAAAGCCTCGCGACTCAGCGTATCGGGCGTGTGCCTCTCATCTTTTCCGTGTCGGCACAATTAGCAGGCGAAGCGAAAAAGACCTCACCCATCGATGCTCAGCTTCACAAGCAGAGTGGTTTTTTCGATCTGGAAAATATCATATCGGATAGCATCACAAACTCACCCTCTCGAAAAGAGACACTGAAAGACGTTCATAGACTCGCGACTGAGACATTGAATGAAGTAGAGGATGGGATCGATCGCAAAGCCTTCGACCTTGAAGGACGCATTGGATTTATCCGAGATTTAGAACTCGAAATTAATGCACTACGCCAACAGAACAGCACAGAAAAAAGCGATCGTTACGTTGCTCTGGGAGAAGTCTTCGGAGACGTCGTCGATCGTGCGATTCATCTTTTAAAATCTGGGCTGAATGTTTCGTCTTCTATCAAGAGCTTATTCTTCGCTGACCCTCTTCCGTCACGTGTGGAAGACATGTTGCTCGAAGGCGTGCAGACCGCAGTAGAACAGAGAACAGAAGGCGATGCCGCCGCACTCGTGGACGCCTGCCACACTCACTGGGACTCCATCATTCCCAGAGTCGAAAAGCGGCTTAAGATGAAGCCTGAAAGCTTCGACAAGGAGACTGAAGGCTTTGTCGGCGCTAGGACGAGATTTTCAAGTAGACTCAGCCTCGCTGCCCGACAGTCCATCGTGAAGCTGAAGCTCAGATCTGTGCTCGATCACTTACTCGCTCGGCGCCGTGCGATGCTTAAGTTCATAGCAGGAATCGGACTTGCCCTCACAGCGACCGCTGGCATCACGGGCTCACTAGGCTACACCATGTTACCCATCGCATTACTGACACTCGCTCTCCTTATCTTCGGAGTGACAGTGATCCAAATGATCATTACTCAAAGGCGCATCATCTCAATTTTTGAAGAACGAGCCTACGCGTCTCGCCGTGATTTTGTCGCTTACCTCGGCGAAGACTACAGAGATGGTGTGCGCCAGTTTTTTACGGAGTATGGAGGCATGCTCGGACATATTCGACGAAAAGTCGCCCAATCGAAAAGCTTGTTAAAAGCCCGTCGCGAATCATGGAATGCCCTCTTCCTAAGACTCAAAGCCGTCGAACAAGATCTGTAGCTTGTTAAATGAATAGCTGAATATCGAGCTTGAAGGCTCAATCTATCGTTTAGAGGAGAGATTTATATTTCATGATGAAAGCTCTCTCTCATTGTGTGTGTTATCATTAATGGATTCATTGCAATTCGATTAAATTAAAAAACTGAAAAAACATTACTCATATTTTGTTTTAGTTACGCCTCTAATGCCATAGAGGGTTCTTCGAATATTTTACTAAAGGTTATTTAGGTAAAAGTTGGTTTTTCACCTCTTGAAGAATTCAAGTTCACCAAAATACAAGTAATGAAAAATATTCGAAATTCGATGACCTCAATGGCTCTGATAGCCTTAACGACCACAGCATCCTACAGTCAGGATGTCATTGATGTTACACTGAC
>CALFDI010000232.1 GCA_937952875.1 uncultured Verrucomicrobiales bacterium | reverse complement strand
CCTTGCCTGGCTCTTCAGCCCGCAGGGAGGAGTGATTACCAAAAGGTGTCGCAAGTTTTTGCATCGAGCGTGAATCATTCAAGCCGTGATGCATGGTGGCGCTTGAGTTGTTTTGGCGCTCGCTACAATTAAATCATAAGTGATTTATTTTTTGCATGCCAATAGATGTGATATCTCAGTATCCCTAAATGATGAGCTAAGTGGATAAGAGGGGCGGATGAAATGTATAGCTTCTTACGAAATATCCGACTGAGAACGAATTTCTGAGCTTTCCGGTTAGTGAGTGTTTTGATTACTGCATTTTTAGTGATAAGAGGCCATGTGCGAGTAACGTTTTGTGTGATGTCGATGTGCCGAGTAAGCACTAAACGTGCCGATTTGCATGCCTGTAGGTGCTCGTGCTCTGTTAGGAGTCCGTGGAGTTGGCCGTCATGAGTGATTTTCTGTATCAGCCAGCGCTCGAAGATGTTGAGATTTTCTGCTTTTATCCATGTGGCGATGGCAACGCTTCCGCCAGGCTTGAGTGTGCGGAATATTTCAGAAAAGGCGCGCTGTGTGTCTCTAAAATGTGCTGTTGATTCTATCGCTAGGATGCAATCCATTGAGTCATCCGGGAGTGTATTCTCCAGCCAGTCAGTGCCTTCTGTTAGTTCAAAAGAATGATCTGTAAATGAATGTGTCCGCTTGAGGTAAGACATACTAGAGCCTGTTCCGCTTCCTATATCGGCAATGTTTAGAGCTGAAGAAAGAGGGAGAGGATGGGTGATGATATCTATGAGTCTTTCGGCCGCGCTGCAGATGTTGGCTCGATCGGCAGAAGAGTGCCAGTAGCCATGATGCCTGTATTCTCCCCAGATGAGATCATACATCTCATCCAGCTCTCGATAATGAGTAGTGACAGATTTCATAAAAAAGCCCACCGGGTGAGGTGGGCTAAAATGAAGTTATCGGAGGAGCTCATAAGAGAGCTGCTGTCTATTCAGCATCGACGAAGTGATAGATGCGGTAGCCTGGCATTTGCTCGAATCCTGCGATTTCCCAGCGGCGTTCGGCAGCGCGCTCTTCGATGGACGTCATGTTCATGCCAATCTTATCTTGCAGTGTATCAGCAAGAGGGAGGTCAAAGTCTGTTGCGGCGCCGTCGAAGTATTCGATCATGGCGAGAGCTTGGTCTACGTTTTCAATTGGTTCCATGGTGAGAGAGATGAATATATAGTGGAAGTGCGAGTGAAATGCGAATCCGAAGAAGGAGCAAGTATTTTAGCTTTCTAAAGCAGTTCATCAAAACGTTCAAAATCCTGAGGAAATGCTCTGGTTTTGCCTTGACTTAAGAGCGTATTTTTCTAGTTTCCGCGCCCACTGTCACGGCAGACAGGATCTAAATTACAAGATTATCAAACACATATGCGTGGAATTACTCTAAAAAAAGGCGAGCCAGTAGATCGTGCTCTTAAGCGTCTCAAAGGAAAACTCGATTCAGAAGGAATTATCGAGGAGATGCGTCGCCGCCGTGCATTCGAGACTCCGACAGAACGCCAAGACCGTAAATCACGTGCTCAAGCTAAGCGTGGTCGCGTCCGGTGGCACTTCGCTCCTAAGAAGGATGCTGCTGCCGCTGAAGAAGCTGGTGAGTAATTGATTCTCCCTCTCTGCCGAGAAGATTTTTTAGGAAAAGCGCGCTGGTGACAGTGCGCTTTTTCTTTTCCTGGAAAAAAGGAATCACGCTGTATCTCCCTCAGGATTGACTCTCATGGATCATCCGCTACACCCTCCGGCTATGCGAATTCTGACTGGATTACAGCCGAGTGGTAAGCTCCACGTGGGCAATTATTTCGGAGCCATGGAGCCAGCTGTGCGTCTGCAGGACGAGGGCGAGGCATTCTACTTCATCGCTGATTATCATGCGATGACATCATCGTCAGATGCAGCGGCGCTGAGAGAGAATGTGACAGATCTGCAGTTAGACTTTTTAGCAGCTGGTCTGGATCCAGAAAAGGCGACCATTTTCCGCCAAAGCGACGTGCCTGAGGTGAATGAACTCGCCTGGATCCTTTCCACGGTCTGCCCTATGGGGCTACTTGAACGTTGCCACTCTTATAAGGACAAGATCGCTAAGGGGATTTCTGCGAATCATGCTTTATTCGCCTATCCAGCACTTATGGCGGCAGATATTCTCCTCTACGATGCTGATGTGGTGCCAGTGGGTAAGGACCAAAAGCAGCACGTAGAAGTGACGCGTGATCTCGCAGGGAAAATCAATGACGCCTACGGTGAAGGCACACTCGTCGTGCCGACTCCGCAGATCAAGGAGGGCACCGCTGCTGTTCCAGGTCTAGATGGTGAAAAGATGAGTAAATCTTATGGAAATACTCTTCCTTTAGTAGGCGACCCAAAGAAGCTGCGGAAGCTCATAATGAAGATTCCTACAACGTCCGCTGAGCTGGAAGAACCTAAGCCGACGGAAGGGTCTATTGTGATCGCTCTTTATAAGCTGTTCGCTAGCGACTCAGATGTGCAGCAAATGATCGCAGACCATGAAGCAGGTGGCATCGGT
>CALFDI010000231.1 GCA_937952875.1 uncultured Verrucomicrobiales bacterium | reverse complement strand
CATGATGGTGGGCTGTTCCCGTGAAGTTCGGCAGAAAGGTGATATCTTCTGTGTAATCTCCATCGCCAGAGCGCAGCGTGCGGAAGTCGAGCAAACTAGAAAGTAGCACCACTCCATTGAGGCTCATCCCGTAGCGGTCTTGTAAATGATTCGCTAGACCTGCAGCACGGATTCCACCGTAGCTCTCACCTAAGAGGTATTTCGGAGAGTTCCAGCGATCATTTTCTGTGACCCAGCGGCGGATAAAGTCTCCGACGGAGCTGACGTCACCATTGACGCCATGGAATTCGCTCTTCTTGCCGTCTTTCTGCGTGCGGGAATATCCCGTGGAAACAGGATCAATGAAGACGAGATCTGTGACGTCTAAGATAGAAAAGGCGTTGTCTATTAAAGTCACTGGCGGCTTTAAGGCCGTCGTTCCATCTTCGGAGGTCGGAACCAGCTTAGGTCCGAGAGCCCCCAGATGTAGCCACACTGCAGAGGAGCCAGGACCACCATTGAAGGCGAACATGACGGGGCGCTTAGAGCCATCAGCGACGTCCTTTTTCAGATAAGAAACGTGAAAAATGCTAGCTCGGTCTTCCTGATCGACGCTGTCTTTTTTCAACATCAGCTTAGCCGCAGTCACAGTGTAATCGACGGTGCTGCCAGCGATGGTGACAGATCCTTCTTGGCTGACGGTTCCCTGAAAGCCTTCTTTTTCTCCAGAGGATTCGTCTGACATTTTTTCTTTGTCTTCAGCATAGACGGAGAGTGAAAAGAGCAGGAGGAATGGCAGAAAGCGTTTCATACTTGGGAGGGACTTTAAACAGTTCTGCTCGACTGGCAAATTATCTCTTACGATCTGCGCACAGGTATTGCATGGCGCAATCGAAGCCCTATGTTCCCCAGAAATGTCAGATTTATCACGCCTTCTCGATGATGCCGTAACAGCAGGAAGTCTCCTGGAAAGCAGTCGCCAGAATATTGGTCTCCTTCTCAAGGGATCGATAGGGGATATAGCCGAAAAGACCGTCGCTGAACTCGCAGATGCAGGGGAGTGGGCAGAGTTGAATGATCGCTTCTATAAGACGCTCGCCTTCGGCACTGGAGGGCTTCGCGGCCGCACCATCGGACGGATCATTACGTCAGTAGAGGCCGGAAAAGGCGGCCCGAATGAGCGGCCTGAGCATCCCTGTGTAGGCACCGCGTCGATGAACTTTTTTAATATCGGGCGCGCCGTTCGTGGCCTAGTCGAGTCTGTAAAAGAAGCCCTCGCAGAGACCGGCGTCGACAGAAAGGCTCGCATCGTCTTTGCCCATGATACACGTCACTTCTCTCGAGATTTTGCTGAGTTTTGCGCTAAGTGCGCGGCAGATCTCGGCTGTGATGCCTATCTTTTCGAAGGCGCACGCTCGACACCTGAGCTGAGCTACACGGTGCGTGAGGTAGATGCTGACGCTGGAGTTGTCCTGACAGCTAGTCATAATCCCTACCACGACTGCGGCTTTAAAGCCTACCTCTCTGATGGAGCACAGCTGATCGAGCCGATGGCATCTGCTGTGATCGCTAAGGTGAATGCCATAGAGAGCGAGTCCTACCAGCCAGTGCCAGATCAAGGCCAGATCATAGAGCTGGGTGTCGAGACGGATGAACGCTATAAAAATACTCTCAAAAGTCTCCTTCTTCGCCCCGAATTACTAGAAGGATCAAAGACGAAAGTCGTGGTGACGAATCTGCACGGCACAGGTGGTCATATCATCGTGCCACTCATGAAAGACCTCGGCTTCGAGGTGATCACCGTCCCAGAGCAAGACACACAAGATGGCAGATTCCCCACAGTCGCCTCACCGAATCCTGAGAACGCGCCTGCGCTCGCCATGGGGGTCGATCTAGCTCTGAAAGAAGGCGCGGAAATCGTCATCGGAACAGATCCTGATAGCGACCGTATGGGCGTAGCTGTTAAGACAGAAGGTGGTGACATGCAGCTCCTCACAGGAAACCAAATTGGCTCCCTTATGGCCTGGTATCGGACCAAGACACTATTCGATCAAGGCATCATCACAGACTCGAATCGTAGCCGCGCTGTCTTAATCAAAACACTCGTGACGACAGAGCTACAGCAGGCTATCGCAGATGATTTCGGGGTCGCGCTTGTCAACACGCTCACTGGTTTTAAATACATCGCTGGGAAGTTAGCAAAATACGAGAAGTCTATCCCTAAGGCAAAATACGATGACTATCGTAGCCTTTCTGCAGAAGAGTCCCAATCTCTCAGGCTCGAATACTCACGCTTCTTTATTTTCGGAGGAGAGGAAAGCTACGGCTACTTAGGTAATGACGTCGTGCGAGATAAGGATGCGAACGGAGCCGCTGTCATGTTCGCTGAGCTTGCGGCTTATGCAAAGAGTGAGGGTAAGAGCATTCTAGCTCTTCTCGATGACTTATACGAAAAGTATGGCTACCATCTGGAAAAGGGCGAAGCCCTCGTAATGGAAGGCGCAGATGGCGCCGCTCAGATCCAGAAGCTAGCCACGTCATATGCAGAGACTCCTCCGTTAGACATGGATGGATCCGCAGTTGTCTCAGTAAAAGATTATAAAAATCAAGAGTTCTACGATGAGGAAGGAGACACCCTTCCGAAGGAGGCCATGCTCATTATGGAGCTAGCAGACGGTCGACGCTGCGCTGTTCGTCCATCTGGCACAGAACCTAAAATTAAATACTACCTTTTCGGTAAATCTGCGGCTGGGGCTTCAGATTTATCCGCCACTAAGCAGGCTGTCTCTGCATCTCTCTCCTCGCTCTGGACTGCTCTGGAGGCAGATGCCATGCAGCGCATAGCGGAGTGATGACTTATTAAGTCGTCATCATCCCATGGAACACATGCCCACCTTCGTCACATCTCGAACCTTCACATGGCTGAGCCCTATCGTTCTAGGCTTACTCCTTAGCCTAGCCTATCCACCTGTCTCCGCAGCCTGGCTCGTCTGGATTATCCCAGGACTCCTCACACTTCTCCTATTTCTCTGTGCTCCAGAGAAAAGAAGAGGTCGCTTTGGATTCCGCGTCGGAGCATTTGCTGGGATAGCCTTTTTTCTAATCAATCTGAAATGGCTCTGGCAGCAGACCGGAGTCGGCGCAGTCGTTCTCGCTATCTTCCTCGGCCTCGGCTGGGGTGTGTGGGGCACATTCGTGACAAAGGTGGTAAGACCACTGTGGCTAAGAGGCCGTCATCAGCAGGCATTCCCTCGCGCCTGTTACAGTCTTCTCGTCGCCGCTCTCACAGCCTCTGGCTGGACCACCATGGAATGGCTCCGGGGAAAAGGTGTCTTAGCCTTCAGCTGGAATGGGCTCGGCACAGCATTTGCCGAGACTCCTGTCATTGCTCAGGCCGCTGACCTCGTAGGCGTCGTTGGCCTTTCCTTTCTCCCTGTTTTTGTCTCTGTGGTCCTATGCCAGACCGTGCTGCATATGAGGGCGGAAATGCAGGAGGGAAAGCTGAAACCGCATCTCGACTTCGGAGTCGCCATCTTAACGATCGTCATTGTCTTCCTCTACGGAGTCTTTCGTATTTCACAGTATTCTCAAGACGGTAAGACAGGCATAGGCGTCGTCCTCGTCCAGCAGAATCTCCCACAGACAATCTATGCGGATGAGAATGGCAAGTCTCACGACGAGATCGAAGCTGACTTCGCAAGGCTTACAGAAGAGGCACTCAGCAGCATCATGGATCTCGCCGTCGAGGCCTCCGGTCTTGGTGAGGCAGCTGAGGGGCATTTTGAGATTCCGCAGGCAGACTTTGTCATCTGGCCGGAAGTCGCCCTTGGTGAGCCTTTTTTCTTTGTCTCAGGAGGAGCGCGCGCCCTCGGCCTGAGAAACGAATCATTTCTCACGCAGCAGATCGCGCCATTAGGTGAGTTTACCTTGATCACTGGACTCATGGAAAATGAGATGGAGCTCAAAGGGGATCGCTACTACGGCCTTCCCGGTGGGCAGGTCTTTAACTCCATGGTCGCCTTCGATACAAATGCCCAGATCGAGACCGTCTATCGAAAGAGCCATCTGGTCGCCTTTGGAGAATACATCCCATTTGTCGAAGAAATCCCGCTTCTAAAAGGGATTTATAAAAGCGTCTCAGGCCAAGAATTCCCTGGTAATATGGATGCGGGGAAGAGCTTCGAGCCCATCACCGTGCAGCGCGGAGATGGCAGCGTTCAGTTCATCCCATCGATCTGCTTTGAAGACACCGTGCCGAATCACCCTCGCCAGTTCGTCCGCAGTGAAAAGCAGATCATTTTAAATATCACAAACGACGGCTGGTTCCATGCCAGCGAAGGGGGAGCTCAGCACATGGCAAATGCTCGCTTTCGTGCCATCGAACTACGTAGACCCATGATTCGATGCGCGAATGCCGGCGTCACCAGTCTGATATCGGAGACAGGCTCCATTATCCCATCTCTCGATGGTAGCCCTGCAGCCATCGAAAGCGCACTCGGCTGGACATATGGACGCATCTCGACAGAAAAGGCCAATTCATTGACCCTCTATGCCTTAGCGGGTGATTGGTTCTGCTATCTTGCCTCTTTTTGTATGTTGCTCGCGGCTGTTTTGAGGTGGCGTTCATCTCGGAGAGAAAAAGTGAATTAATTATCTTGATCTATCCAGAGTATTGGCACAGGTTCCGCGCCTCGTCGCAGCCGGAAACGGAAGCGCGATCGGGGAGTAGCTCAGCTTGGTAGAGCGC
>CALFDI010000230.1 GCA_937952875.1 uncultured Verrucomicrobiales bacterium | reverse complement strand
ATACCAATCAGAAAAAGTAACTGGCAAAACCGGGCGGCGATACAATGAGAGAGGTAACTCAGAAAAGCCTGAGTTGAAGAGCTTTTCGCGACGTCTTCCCCATGAGTCTTCGTTTTCCGCCGGTCGTAGTGCCCGCACTACTCCCTTGCGGACGCCTTGTCTCACGGAAAAACCGTTCGCGAATTTTACCAGTTCCTTTTTCTTCCTGGTATTACTATGAACAAACAAAAAGCCACATCCCAGATGAGGATGTGGCTTGGGTCTATAAAATAGAGGAGTTGATTAGTTCGTTTCGCCGGCGACGAGGCGTTCGAGAACTTCTTGGTTCCGCTGGAGCAGTTCTGTAGGGTTCTCGACCATGCCTGCGGCGAGGAGGGCTGAGTCTGCCATCTGCTTCGCGACAAGATTCGCTAGAGCAGGATCACTATCGCGGAGCTTATCGAGTCCTGTGACGAGGGTGTGTGATGGGTTGATCTCAAGAGAGGCCTTCACTTCAGGGACGGGCTGTCCCATCTGCTCGAGCATCATACGGACCTGAGGGCTAGGGGCATCGGCAGGGAGAAGGGCTGCGGCTGGGCTGCTCGTGAGGCGGGAGCTGACTGTGACTTTACCGACGGATTCACCGAGTGTCTCACTCATCCAGGTAGAGAACTTCTCTGCAGTCTCCCCTTTCAGCGCGTCGGCTGATTCTTCGACTTCGCCGATATCGAGTCCTTCACGGTTGGCAGGGACGAGCTTTTTCCCCTTCACTTCCATGACGTTTTCCATGACGTATTCATCAATACCATCAGTGAAGAAGGCGACTTCGATGCCTTTTTCTTTAAATGCTTCGATGTATGGTCCGGCCTCGATCCCAGCGCGGTTATTCCCAACGATGTAGTAGATCTCTTCTTGGTCTTCTGGAGCACGATCGATATATTCCTGGAAGCTAGTCATGTCTTCGCCTTCAGTGGATGTCGACGGGAAGCGCAGTAGTCCGCAGAGCTGTTCGCGGTGATCGTGCGACATGGCGACGCCTTCCTTCAGGAAGCGGCTAAAGCGCGTGTAGAATTCGTTATATGCGGCGGCATCTTTATTCGCTTCGCGCTCGAGGAACTTGAGGAAGCGCTTTGTGATGACATCGTTTAGCTTTTTCACGAGGGCGCTATCCTGCATGGACTCACGTGAGATATTCAGCGGGAGGTCTTCAGAGTCGACGACGCCTTTCAGGAAGCGCAGCCATTCTGGAAGAAGTCCGTCTGGGGCGTCATCGATGAGCACCTGGCGGCAGTAGAGTGATGTGCCTGCCTGGATAGGTCCTGTTCCGAAGCGCTCTTGATTCTCTGTCGGCACGAAGAGAAGTGCATTGATAGAGAGAGGAGCATCTGCGGAGAAGTGCATGGTGTAGCGGGGCTCGTCCTGGGCACCTGCTGTGAATTTATAAAACTCAGTATACTGCTCGTCCGTGATGTCGTTCTTAGACTTTCTCCAGAGGGCTTCGACGGTGTTTTTCCGCTCATCTCCTACGTAAAGCGGGAAGCTGATGAAGTTAGAGTATTTATCGATCAGGCCATTCACGCGGAAGCTCTGAGCATACTCTTTCTCGTCTTCTTTCAGGTGAAGAACGAGTGTGGAGCCACGATTTTCAACATCTGCCTCTTCGATGGTGTAGCTGCCAGCACCATCGCTGGTCCACTTGTGGCCTTTCTCGCCCTCTTGCCAACTGCGGGTGAGGACTTCGACCTTCTCCGCTACCATGAATGCTGAGTAGAAGCCGACGCCGAACTGGCCGATCACGGAGTCATTTCCGTCGCCCTTTTCCTTCAGTGCATTAAGAAATGCCTTGGTGCCGGAGTGAGCGATGGTGCCGAGGTTTTCCTGAAGCTCTTCCTTCGTCATGCCGATGCCGGTATCGGTCAATGTGATCGTGCCAGCCTCTTCATCGAGAGTGATCTTGATGGAAAGTTCTGCATCTTTTTGGAAGACGGACTCTTCAGTCAGAGTTTTGAGACGCATCTTTTCCAAAGCATCAGAGGCGTTCGAGATAAGCTCGCGTAGGAAGATCTCCCGATCTGTGTAGAGCGAGTGTATGACTATATCGAGGACTTGTTTGACCTCAGCCTGAAAGGTATGTGTTTCTGCTTGTGACATGGTTGTAATGATATGATTACAAATAGGCGAGATGCCTAGAGACATCTCGTTTCGCGCGGAAAATAGTCAGCAGATGCGGCTCGTCAAGACGGGAGCGGAGAGAATCCGAGAGGTCGTTCTCTCTAGCCCTATGGCGCTTCCTCTATCTTATAAGGGCTTGATATCGTGCAACAGCATCTCGATCACTTCACTGCTACTCACTCCTGCGGCCTCTGCGCTAAATGTGGTGAGCACTCGGTGGCGGAGCACGGGAAGTGCGACGGCGTCTACATCTGATGTCTGCACATGGTAGCGACCATTGACAGCGGCGTAGGCCTTAGCGGCAGCGATGAGGGTAATCCCAGCGCGAGGGCCAGCGCCCCAGCTAACCATTTCCTTCACGTAGTGAGGAGCTTTCTCATCATTAGGCCGAGTCGCACGGGTCAATCGCGCGGCGTAATCGACTACGTGATCTCCGACGGGAACACGTGATATTAAGTCCTGAATATCCAGTATCTCTTGTGCACCGAAAATAGGGCTCAAGTGGCTCTGCTGAGAACTCGTGACGCGGGTGATGATGGCGCGCTCCTCTTCCTCTGTGGGATAATTCACGATGATCTGCATGGCGAAACGATCTAGCTGAGCCTCTGGTAGTGAGTATGTGCCCTCGTGCGTTCTTATTACGGTAACCAATCAGCGCTGCCATCGACGTTGACTTACCAGTACCAGTACCACCTACGAATAACACTAAACCACGTTTAGACATCACGACATCTTTTAGAACAGATGGTAAACCTAAATCATCAGCATCTGGAATATCC
>CALFDI010000229.1 GCA_937952875.1 uncultured Verrucomicrobiales bacterium | reverse complement strand
CGCTGCCCCAGTGACTCAGACGTGAGACACTGACCTGAATACGCGACACAGAGGGCACCATGAACGAATACTTCTAGAGGTGTGGTATTTCCCGCTTTCTGAAAGCGTGCGATCTCCTGAACAGAAAGCTCCCGAGAGAGCACAGCGGTATCGAGCGGTGTGATGGAGTTAATAAAATCTAAGCCTTGAGGGGACGTGATCGTCATCTGTGTAGACGCATGAAGATCAACATTCGGCGCGACAGCCTTCGCTAGTTTCGCAAGACCTAGGTCTTGGATAATAGCTGCGTCTACACCGCACTGGTCCAGCCAGCGTAGCTGAGCAACAGCCGCCGGCAACTCGCTCGTAAAGATGAGCGTATTCATCGTCACATAGCCTCTCACCCCATGCTTATGGAGAAAGTCCATCAGCTCTGGCAGATCATCATTTGTAAAATTATCAGCTCGTAGCCGTGCATTGAATGCAGACAGGCCAAAGAAAATCGCATTGGCGCCGGAAGCCACAGCAGCACGCGCGCAGTCCCAGTTACCAGCAGGTGCGAGGAGTTCAGGTTTATCAGAGTGTGTAGCCATGGTCAGTAATGTCTGCGATGAGGAGGCAGAGCCTAGCACGCCCCTCCACCTGATACAACGCGTGCTTTATTGATCACTTGTTCGGTGGTCAGCCTTTTGTAGGAGAGACTTTGCTTCTCCCACGAGAAAGAGTGACCCGGTCAACAAAGTCAACTGTCCCTCGCTAGCAGATAACGCACTTTCCAGAGTCTCATGCTCTTGCGTATCGCAGGAAAAGAAGCCCCTCAGAGCGGCAGTCTCCAAACCTCGTTGTGAATTCACCTTCACCAGGTGGACATTTGAGACCAGCGGCGACAAGAGATCGATGACTGTGCTCACGTCCTTATCTTCGACTGCACCGAAGATGAGAGACGCCTTTTTCTCTCCATACATCAGCTTCCACGTCTGAACCAGAGACTCAGCAGCATGAGGATTATGCGCCGCATCCACAATCAAGCCCTCCCGTATTTCTTCGAATCGCCCAGGGTGACGGGCATTTTTTAACCCTTCGAAGACCGCATCGTAGGAAAGCGGAGCATGGAGCGCGTGCAGAGCCGCTAGAGCAAGTGCAGCATTCTCCCTCTGGTGGTCACCAGGAATGCCGATGGGATAATTCAATACTGACTCTGTGATAAACTCTAACGGAGAGCGTGTATGATTCGCTTCTTTCTCTATCACATCAGCCGCTTCCTGCTTCTGCGCTGAGACAAAGACGGGCACACCTTCGCGCATGATCCCGGCCTTTTCTTGGGCAATCTCAGCATACGTCTCGCCCAGCCACTTCGTATGATCGAGCGCTACTGGTGTGATAATAGATACATCTGTTGGCACAGCAGTCGTTGCATCGAGACGACCTCCCATTCCGACCTCGAGCACGATGAGTTCACACTTTTTCTCACGGAAGTAGCGCATTGCGCAGGCGAGAGTGATTTCGAAAAATGTCGGATGTTCCCCCGCTGGTAAACGTTCCGATATTTCCCGTAATTGAGTCAAATAATCTGCACAGACAGCCTCAGATATCATTTCTCCAGACACCTGGATACGCTCACGATAATCGACTAGATGTGGCGAGGTAAAAAGCCCCGTCCGCCAGCCGCATGCACGCGCCACAGAGTCAACCATAGCACAGGTAGACCCCTTCCCATTCGTCCCAGCTACTTGGACGACCTTTACGCCGTGATCAGGAAAGGCGAGAAACTCTTTCAGTAATCGAGTCGGCCCTTCTAGCCCCAGCTTTATCCCAAACATCTGTGTGGAATAAAGCCAGTTAATCGCTTCTTCGTAATTCATTGATACGAGATGTGACGTAAAAGATTCTAGAACTTCTTAAGCCCGAAATTTTACGAGAGTCGCGCAGCGAGCATTTCCTTCTGGAAAACAAGTTCTTTCGGCATGCTATAGTAGAGATCCATGAAGAATTCAGCCTGACTAACGAGCTCGCCTTTCCATTCGCTCGATCTGAACTCCATACAGGCATCAAAGTCAGCCTCCGTGAAGTCATCCAGCCCGTCTATATTGAAATCCTCGAAATCTGGCGTCCACCCAATGTCCGTCTCATGACCAGCTGCAGTGCCGTGGCAGCGGTTCACGATCCATTCGAGAACACGCATATTCTCGCCAAAGCCAGGCCAGAGGAAATTCCCCTCTAAATCACGGCGGAACCAGTTCACATGGAAGAAGCGTGGTAGGTGCTGGACTTTTTTCCGCATATTCAGCCAGTGATCGAAGTAATCCCCCATATTATATCCTGTGAATGGGAGCATCGCCATAGGATCCCTGCGGACTCCTGCCTTCAGCCCAATCGCTGCAGCTGTAACTTCTGACCCCATCGTCGCCCCCATGTAGACACCGTGACTCCAGTTAAAGCCTTGATACACGAGTGGCATGGTATTTGGCCGACGCCCACCGAAGATAATCGCCGAAACAGGGACGCCTTCTGGATTTTGCCAATCTGGATCGATCGTAGGACACTGGCTGGCCGGAGCTGTAAAGCGCGCATTCGCATGAGCAGCACGTCCGCCATGACTCGGCGTCCAGTCTGCGCCCTGCCAATCGATGAGATGATTTGGCGCTTCCTTTGTGAGACCTTCCCACCAGACATCGCCATCATCTGTGAGCGCGACGTTCGTAAAGATGCAGTTTTCTTTCATCGAATCCATCGCGATCGGATTCGTCTCGTAAGACGTGCCAGGGGCAACGCCGAAGTAACCTGTTTCGGGATTGATTGCGTGGAGTGAGCCATCCTTGTGAGGCCAGATCCAGGCAATATCATCTCCGACGATTGATGTCTTCCAGCCAGCGTCAGCGTAGCTTTTCGGTGGGACGAGCATTGCGAGATTCGTCTTTCCACAGGCTGATGGGAAAGCGGCGGTGACGTAGGTCTTCTCGCCCTCTGGTGACTCGATGCCTAAGATGAGCATGTGCTCTGCCATCCAGTCATGCTCACGAGCGATATTACTAGCGATTCGTAGAGCGAGGCATTTCTTTCCGAGAAGAGCATTCCCGCCGTAGCCTGACCCGTATGACCAGATCTCGCGGCTGTCTGGAAAGTGGCAGATATATTTTTCTTCATTACACGGCCAAGAGACATCTGGCTCACCAGGCTCAAGAGGATCTCCCACCGAGTGCATGCACGGAATGAATATGCCATGGCCATCTCGGCCTCCATTAATAGCTCCAGAGGCTTCATCCTCGAGACGCTGCAAAACGTGTGCCCCCATGTGCGCCATGATCCGCATATTCACGACTGCGTAAGGGCTATCTGTGAGTTGAACTCCGATCTTAGCGAGCGGTGAATCCAATGGCCCCATACAGAATGGCACCACATACATCGTGCGACCTTTCATGCATCCATCGAAGAGCTGCACCATCTTCTCCTTCATTTCACGCGGATCAGCCCAGTTATTCGTCGGCCCAGCCTCTGCCTTACGACGGCCGCAGATAAAAGTCCGGTCTTCTACACGTGCGACGTCTGATGGTGATGAACGAGCGAGAAAGGAATTCGGACGAAGCTCTGGATTCAGCCGAGTCAGCGTGCCGGACTGACACATCATCTCAGTGAGTCGATTCCACTCTTCGTCAGATCCATCACACCACACGACAGAGTCAGGGGTGCAGAGGATTGTCATATCATCCACCCAGTGCTGAAGGTCTAAGTGAGAAGTTTTCTGTTCAGGCATGAGTGAGACTAAACACAAAGCATGCCACCCTTGCAACCGAATCAGACACCTCGCTTAGGCCCCCAGAGGTCAATGTGCAGACGCGGGGTGAAACGATACCCATCTGCTATACACTTTTCCGCCAGCCAGAGCTTATTTTTCTGTATAGCCTCTGGGGTTCTCCCTTCTGGCATGAGTAAAATTGTGTCTTTAGAAAGATAGTATTTCTGTGAAATGGACTGCATTTCC
>CALFDI010000228.1 GCA_937952875.1 uncultured Verrucomicrobiales bacterium | reverse complement strand
GTGAGGAGTTACTCAATCAGTTAGAGATGTTTATACAGTTATGTTAGATACATAGAGCGTGTCGGTCTCAAAGAGGGGGAGAGCGGATCATATTAAGAGTTGGTGGTTGAGCATTTTTCCGTTTTAATTAGAGCCAGATGGCGGAACGGATTATCGGAATCATAGCGGGACAAGGCGTATACCCAGAGACCTTTGCGCGGGCAGCTCGAGCGAGTGAGCCAGGTGTGAAACTCGTTGCAGCAGCCTTTACAGATGAGACAGCAGAGTCTTTCTCGGATGAAGTCGATGAGATGGCGTGGTTTCGAGTCGGCCAGGTGGGGAAGGTGATTAAGTATTTTAAGAAGATGGGGGTGACAGAAGCTGTCATGATCGGCCAGATCGCTCCGTCGAATCTCTTTAATCTCCGGCCAGATATGCGCGCTGTCGTTATGATTGCCCGCCTGAAAGAGAGAAATGCAGAAACTCTTTTCGGCGGTATAGCTGACGAACTTCAGAAGGACGGGATCACTGTTCTGCCAGCTACAACTTTTCTAGAAGATCTTTTACCTGCTGCTGGACGCGTCGGAGGCCCTGCACTGAAGAGGCGCGATGAGGAAGATGCTGAGTATGGATTCGGAATAGCGAAAGCGTCTAGCAAGTTAGATATCGGCCAGAGCGTTGTGGTCAGACGAGGGACAGTTCTTGCAGTTGAAGCTTTCGAGGGCACAAATAACTGTATCCGCCGTGGCGGAGAACTCGGCCGCGGGAAGCACGTCACTCTCGCAAAGGTGTCGAAGCCGAACCAAGATTTCCGCTTCGATGTGCCAGTCATCGGGCCGCAGACGATTCAGGTCTGCGCTGACGCCGGTGTCAGCACGATCGTTGTGGAAGCTGGGCGGACACTTCTTTTAGAAAAAGACGAAATTCTCAGGCTCTGTGACACTCTTAAGGTCAGTCTCCATGCTCTGAACTCCGATGAACTCTGACCCAATAGAGAAACACTACGCTGGCATCCTGCCGAAGAAAGGCTGGGCTGGGCGCAATTACCGCTTTCTCCGACACCGTCTCATCCCACAGATTTTTCAAAAAGCTGAAGGCGAAACGCATGCGCCCATCCTAGATGCACCAGTAGATGGGCAGGTTCGTGTCACCTGGATAGGCCACGCGTCATTCTTCGTTCAGTTTGCAGAGCACTCGATTCTCATCGACCCGAACTGGGCTCGCTGGCACGGCATCGTCAAGCGCGAGCGCCTGCCTGGTCTCCACATCGATGACGTCCCAGAAGTCGATCTCATTCTCGTCTCGCACGCCCACTTTGACCATCTGCATAAGCCTTCTCTACGCACACTGCAGGCGCGCGATGGGATAGTCGTCCCCACGGGCAGTCGCTCAATCGTGAAGAAGCTTGGCTTTTCTTCCATCCAAGAAATGTCCATCTGGGAGAGCGTTCACTACGGAGATATGGAAGTCATTCACACGCCTAGTCATCACTGGGGTGCGCGCTATCTGCACGATACTCATCGAGATTACGGCGGGTATATCGTGAAAAGCGGCGGGCGGAATATCTTCCACGCGGGTGATTCGGCCTACTTCGAGGGCTTTAAAGACATCGGCCGACGCGAGCGGATCGACATCGCCCTTCTTCCCATCGGCGCCTATGACGCCCCGAGTGGTCGCGATGTGCACATGAATCCAGAGGAAGCGGTAAAGGCTTTTATCGAGCTCGGAGCTAGCCTCATGATCCCTATGCACTACGGCACTTTTCCCTTAGGAAATGAGAAAGCGCATGAGCCAGCTGAACGTCTCTTAGCAGAGGCAGAACGTTTAGGTGTAGCTGATCGCATCATCATTCCGCACGAGGGCGAAGCAGTCGAAGTCTAACTCAGGAAATATGATGAAGCTCTCACGGCGCTCATTTCTAATAACAGCTATTGTATTCCTAGTAGGTGCTGGCTGTTGGATGTATTACCGCAGCCTTTTTCCTTATGGGAAAACACATCGCTGTAGCCGCGTCTTAGCGTCTGCCTTATTTGGCTACGCAGCTGAGAATGATGGACGTTTCCCATCATCTTATACGTCCGGAGCCATCGGATTAAGTTCACTGGTCAACGAAGGCATGCTTACCCTCGACATGACCGTTGGAAAAGCTGGTGATCTCCGAGTGGCAGAAGCATTTTACCAACAGAACGGCTATCTCACCGCAGATCACAGCTCTTGGCACTACGTCGAAGGGCTTGCGACTTCTGATAAAGATAGAGCGATCGCTTGGGATAAGATTCCTCTCGGACACAACGGGGAGGTGCGTCCTGAGAATTCGAGAGAAGTCATCATGACGAATGGTTTAGTAGAAGTGGTGAACGAAGATGAGTGGGAAGAATTTCTCACCCAACAGAAGCGCCTAGCGGATCAGACGTCTTCAGCCGATGCAGTAAAAAGTAAGTGACCTCGCACACGCAGCTCTCTATCTTCTGCGTCCTCATCACTTATGGATATTCACATTGCGACTCTCTGCGACTTTGCCACGGACTATAATGGAAAGCTCGTTATCTCAGGCACCTTCGATACTCTCGTCGCACGGCAGCTTCCTGTCGTCCATCCCCAGTGCTCGCTGGCCATGCGTATCTGTATGACAGATGATGATAATGGCACTCATCAATTCTCCGTCGCCATCATCGATCAAGACGGAAACGTCGTAGATGATAAGATGCCCATCGAGGCGGAAATGCCGATCAAAATCCCTGAAGGCGTGCCTTTTATCACACGGAATCTTGTTATGAATCTCCAAGGCTTGAAGTTTAAAGAATTAGGCGTCTATTCCATTGACGTAAAGGTCGATCAAGAATTGGTCGCACGCATTCCTCTCAGGATTCTCAAGGCCAAGCAGAAGACCAACGACATCGAATAACATTATGAAAACTTACTCCTGTGCACTTATCACAGGGGCGTCAGCTGGTCTTGGAGAAGAGTTCGCCATCCAGCTTGCCCCCGATTGTGAATCCATGATCCTCGTCGCACGCCGAGAAGATCGCCTTGCTGACTTAAAAAATCGGCTCGAGAGGAACTATTCTCATCTCACTGTGCACATGGTCGCCGCAGACCTTGCTGACCGCGATCGCCGGAATCAGCTCATTTCGCAGATCAGTCATGCAGACCTCACACCAGATCTTCTCGTCAATAATGCAGGGCTAGGGGACTATGGAGAATTTACCCAAGCAGACTGGGCGAAGACAGAGCTGATGATGGAAGTCAATATGACCTGTCTGACTCATCTCACTCACGCCTTCCTGCCCGCGATGTTAGCGAATGGGAAGGGTGGTATTTTAAATGTTAGCTCGCTCGCTAGTCTCTTGCCGATCCCGGATTTCGCCGTCTATGCCGCGACTAAGTCTTACGTCTCTAGTTTTTCAGAAGCTCTTCGTCTCGAGCTAAAAGGCACAGGCGTCAACGTTACAGCACTCTGCCCTGGACCTGTTCACACAGAGTTCGGCGATGTAGCTAAGAGAGAAGATCTATCGAAAGAGTTCAGTGCCCGCGAGATGGTCTACGTCGATAAAGAACAAGTCGTTCGCGAAGCTCTTGTTGGGATTAAACGAAATAGCCCTCGCGTCTATCCAGGGCTACTCGTCGCTGCCGCCGCACTCGGTATAGGCCTTCTCCCAGTCGCAGCGATCAGGTTAATCATGGGCAGTCGTCCACGCCGTATTCTCCCCGACTAGAATGATTCTCTCACACGCAGCAACATATGAGTTCACCTACTAATCAAGACGTAACGCCAGTAAAACGAAGAGTTCCCTTTTTCGGTATAGGCTTTCTCCTGCTCGTTCTCACAGGTATAGCAATCGTTGGCACATCGCGCGGGCGGAATTTTCTCCGTGAGTTTAAGCCAGAGCCACGAATCGTCGAAAAGGAAGTTATCGTTAAAGAAGTCGTCGAAAAAACGATCGAAGAAGTCTCTGCCCCGCCTGAGATAACGCTCAGCTCACAAGGCACGATTAAAGACCTCAGCAATGGCATTTTATTCAAATCCAAAATCAACTTCACAGACGGCGAACATGCCACAGCCATTCGTGATAAACGAGACTCCTACCACGCCGTCTACGAGCTAAATGTCACAGTCCCTCAGCCCTCACGCACACTTGCCGAGTTGGAAAAAAGTAACCCTCAGCTGGGCTCGCTCGTTCCCGGATTAGAGACTCTTTTAGAAACGGCAAAGGTCTCACCCTTTTATCAAACTCTCTATGATAATAAGGTTAAACGGCTCGAGCGAAATGTGGAATCTCTTAAGAAAATTCTGAGCCGTCATAACTTCTATGACTGCGATACTATCCTCCACATGCAGCACCCAGAGACGCAGCGCAGAGTTCTCCTCCTGCAGGGAGACATGGATGTCGTCTCAGATGGGTCAGATGGTGACCGCCTCGCCACTATGCCGGACGAGATCGTGAACTCCACTCACTACCAGCCTTTCACCAGCTACGGCTGGAGAAAACAAACTGACAGACCTAATCCAATGGTCGCTGGCTGGAAAAAACGCATTGGAAATGCCGACAGTGAACTCGCCGCCGCTGGAACGTCCGCCGATCGTAAGAAATGGCTCCGTGAGCGGAAAAAATACCTCCAGCGTGGAATCGAAGACATGGAAGCTAGAAGCTTTCTCATCGCTGACTACGACCCGTTCATTGTCCTTCCCGTGAATGTCTTGCTCGCTAGGAATACAAAATTCGCAGGTCGCGTGGGCGACTACGCCGTCGTCGTCTATAAAGACCGCGTCCTACCCGCCATCGTCGGCGATGGTGGCCCCACATTTAAAATAGGCGAAGGCTCTCTTCGGCTCGCGAAAGAGCTAGATTCACGCTCCTCCTCCTATCGACGCCCCGTCTCTGATCTCGGCGTCACATACATCGTTTTCCCCGGCAGTGCTGGACCGAAAGCCCCACCAAACTATGTCTTGTGGAGGACACGGTGCGAAGAATTGCTAGCAGAAATCGGTGGCCTAGGGGAAGGCGTCGAACTCTTTGAATGGGAGAATACCCTCCCACCAATCGAAAAATCTGAAAACACACCGAACTAGGTATTGCCTTTTCTCCATAAACGATGCATTCATCTGCCGCGTTCGAGCAAAAAGGGGCTGTAGCTCAGTGGTTAGAGCAGGGGACTCATAATCCCTTGGTCGTGGGTTCAAGTCCCACCGGCCCTACTTTTTTAATTCGATCTGGTGTGAGGACTTTAGTCCTCATAAATGTTCGCTAAAGAGTGTGATCAAGCTGGCGCCCTCTCCGATATCTGTTTACCGGACCACCGACCGAGAGCAAAATCTCCTTATTCTAGCAGACTAAAGTCTACTCACCGTGGCTCGTCTTCAGCTCTTTGAAGTCACACATCGCGAGGGAAAATGCATTTAAATAATGCTCATTCATCTTCTGTTTAGAAAAGGTTTCTTACTCTAGGGGCATGATCAAAAGACTATCCCTGAGTGTATTGATGGCATTCGTAGCACAGTGCCACAGCCAAAGCATCGATCTAACAGCTTTGAGTAATTATGCAGATCAACCAATTCCCGATTACATCACGAAAGATAATACGCCCGCTGGAAATGACATTTCGAATCTTGAGGCTACGCTTGGGCGAGTTTTGTTTTATGATAAACGTCTTTCGGTGAATAACGCAGTTTCCTGTGCGAGTTGTCATCAGCAGGAGCATGGGTTTAGTGATTTAAATCAAGCGAGCATAGGCGTCGATGGGACTACGGGGAGGCATTCCATGCGGCTCATCAATTCTCGTTTTGCTCTAGAGGAACGCTTTTTCTGGGATGAACGCGCAGCGACGCTCGAGGCGCAGACTACGCAACCGATTCAAGATCACGTTGAAATGGGCTTCAGTGGCACTGATGGCGCTCCGTCTTTTGCTGATTTGATCGAGAGGTTAGAGTCTATCGAGCATTACAAAGTTCTCTTCACAGCTGTTCATGATAGTCCTGAAATCACTGAGGTAAAAGTTCAGCGTGCTTTGGCTCAGTTTATCAGAAGTATTCAGTCTTTCGATAGCAAATACGATAACGGACGTAGTCAAGTGGTTCGTGACACCATTGATTTCCCAAATTTCACAGCTGAAGAGAATTTAGGGAAACAGCTTTTTATGTCGCCTCCTGGAATAGGTGCAGGGTGTGCGACGTGTCATCAAGCTCCCGAATTCGATATTGACCCTAACAGTGCGCATAATGGGGTTATCGCCAGCCTCAGTGGCGGGACAGATCTGACGAATACTCGCTCGCCTTCTTTAAGAGATCTGGTGAAGCCTGATGGGGATACGAATGGTGGCTTCATGCATACTGGCCAATTCACTTCTCTGATGCAGGTGATCGAGCATTACGATGATATTCCAACCGCTAATCTTGCTGGAATCGATCGCCGCCTTCGAGGAGGACCAGGAGGAAATGGGCAGAATCTTAATCTGACAGATCAGGAGAAAAATGCCCTCGTTGCTTTTCTCCGCACTTTGAGTGGGAGTGCTGTGTATGAAGACGAGAAATGGTCTGATCCATTTGATGAAGACAATAATTTAGAATTAATCGTGCTTCCGCGGAATCAACAAACACTCGTCCTTTCTGAAGATGAACAGGGAACTGCGATCTTAACGGTATCGACACCTGCTGTTCCTAATACGACTTATCTCGCTCGTTACTCGACGGATCTGAAGTCCTGGTCAGATGGCACACCAGTCAAGGCAGATGCCACTGGTAGACTTAGTCTAACTGCTCCGATGATTGATCCAGCAGGTTTCTATTCTTTTGAGTATGTGGTGGAGTGATGTCATGTGCCGTAATCTATCAATTATAGGGCATTTTCGGTGATGAAACGCAGAGAAATACGGGTGGAGTAGTAGAGTTTTTGGGTTGCAGATTTCCCTCTGTTTAGACTCTTCTTCGCCGTGCAATCGAGACTATGCCTAGTGAAATGAGAAGCAAAGTCGAAGGCTCAGGGATAATGCCAAGAGTAATCGATTTTTCGGGTTCTGTTTCATAGGCCCATCCACCAAGAGCTCCGTATGATCCTTGAAATTCGTCAATTTGAACCCATGCGTAGTGGTATCCGTCATCACGCAGTAAACGTAGGCCAACGTAGGTATGGTCATTTATAAGTGCAAAAGACCCTCCTGCTGAATTAGGATCCGAACCTGAACCCTCTGATAAAGTGTGAAGTAACTCTGAATTTCTTCCAAGCCAGCGAGGTTCAAGAAAGCCATTGCCAAGCT
>CALFDI010000227.1 GCA_937952875.1 uncultured Verrucomicrobiales bacterium | reverse complement strand
AGTGAACTCGTCATAAATGAGATACTCGCGTCTAATTCGAGTGTATATTCGCCAGATCGTGGGGCGAGTTTTCCAGATGTGATCGAGCTGAAGAATCTGACAGCATCTGATTTAGATCTTACGAGTTACGGAATATCTGATGGGGAGTCGGCTGCGCCTTGGGTTCTTCCACCCGGAACGACGATCCCGGCAGGGGGCTTCCTTCTCATTTTAGCTAATGGGAATGCGATGAATCTCGAAGCTGATTTTAAGCTTTCTGCTGGTGGGGAGCAGGTGCATCTCACGGATCCTGGCGGAACAACTATAGATCTAGTGAATTTCGAAAGACAGAGGACGAATATATCATACGGTCGTTTGCTAGACGGCTCTCTAGCGTTTATGCCGAACGCGACGATTGGCGCTGACAATGATGATTCAGGAGCCTTCGCCTCTCTAGTTAAGCTCCCGAACATCAATCAAAGATCTGGTATCTATCAAGATCCAGTAACGGTCGAGTTAAAGGCCGAGCCAGGCCTTGAGATTCGATACACTCTGGATGGTTCTAATCCGACACAGACGTCTCCTCTTTACACAGGTCCTATTACGGTTAATGCACCAGCGCCTTTGCCTTTTCCAGAGGCCATCGTAAAAGGAGTCGTGCTAAAGGCGGTTGCTTTTGAGGGGAGTTTGAGAAGCCTCGTCGCATCACGATCTTTCATCTTTAATGTTTCTCATGATTTGCCTGTGATTCTTCTGACTGCAGATAACGTCATTGATAGAGGCTTAGAGCCAGTGGAACACTTTACGCGAGATGAGATTTATGGGCGCTTTAGTATATTGGGCCGTGTGAGATTTGACTTTCTTGAGACTGATGGCTCTCTCGCGATCAGTCAGTATACAGACTTTAGGGAGTCTGGGAGAAATAGTAGGAGCATTCCTCCCTTGAATGGAAAATTATTTGCTCGTGCTAAGTATGGAAATGATAAATTGGAGCACCGATTCTTTCCTGAAAAAGTCGACCAGACATCTTTTACGAGAATTTTACTCAGAAATACGTCTCAAGATTTTGCATCAGCTCGATTGAGAGATGGAATTTTTTCTCGCTTTATTAGCACGGATGGCATCGTAGATTATCCATATGAGGGGTATCGGCCGTGTGTGCTGTATCTCAATGGAGAGTATCTCGGACACATGAATATTCGAGAGGATGATGATCAAGAGTATGCAGAGCAGTATTTTGATTATCAGAGTCCCGCAGTATCGCGCCGGCGATCTGGTGGAGGGAATATTTTTGCAGGTAACAAGAATACGTTGCCGAATCCGACAGCGGACGATGCGATTGATCGGTTAAATATGATTAGAAGAATCGATGAAGCTCTCTTTGACGATTCTCTGAGAGATTCCATGGACCTTCATCGTTTCGATAGGTTTGTGACTATATGGAGGACGCGAGATGGCAATGAAGCGGAGCGCAATAGTTTTCACGACTTCGATTCAGCTTTTAAACTGTTCGCTCAAACCTTTGAGGATGATTTTAGCCCTCCTGTGACTTGGTCTGACATTGATTGGGTGGGGAGTCTCGAGAGAGGAGGAGATGATATTCGCTATTGGGAGACAGCTGTGCAGGCAACTGCTGCCTACTTAAACCTCTTTGCAGACGCTGATCGCATGGATGCTATTATCGATGCTGCTGCTGAAGAAATCCGGAGCGAAATGGCTGACACCATTCAGTTTTATCTCAGACGTAAGGCAAAGGTGAATCGACCTTTAGCCTTCGATTTTAATGCTCATAAAGATCTCTCACCTGAGAGTATGGCTGAGTGGGAGGAAAGTATCGATTTCATAAAACTCTTTCCTCAGTCGAGGCTCGTAGGTGCTCTCGAAGCTATTAGGGTAACTCATAATCTTCCTGCTGTTGTAAATCTTGATATTGCGAGTTCTGACACGTCTATGGGAGAAGTCAGAGTTCATGGTTATAAAGTGACTCCCGGGCGTGAGAGTGGAGAATACATTTCAACGTATCCTGTTAGGCTAGAGGCGAGGCCGCGCGCTGGTCATCGCTTTGTCCGATGGGATGGAGCTGTGAGTGGGGCTGATGAGGTGATCAGTCCGAGCTTTACGACTGACGGGACGATACGCGCTCTTTTTGAACCGGTTGGGCTACCCGTAGCGACTGCGAGTCATCTCGCGATCTCTGAAATCTTCTATAATCCGGCAAGCACGGAAGAAACGTCTGAGTTCATAGAGCTCTTGAATATAAGTGATGAAGAGATCAACCTGTCAGGTGTTAGCTTTATTCAAGGTGTGAGATACACTTTTCCAGCTGGTAGCACCTTAGCGGCAGGCGCTCGTATTGTGCTCACGCCGAGTGATTATAAGGGGAACCTGAGTAATGATGGCGAAGAAATTACTTATGTGGATGCTAATGGTGAGGTGATCGAGATCCTGACTTATAGTGACGGAGATCCATGGCCCGAGGCTGCGGATGGAGCTGGCTTTAGTCTTGTTCGCATTGATCCTACTGCTGCTAACGCTTCGGATTCGACAGCGTGGAGACTGAGCACGACTGCAGGTGGGAATCCTGGGACTGGTGATAGCTCCACTCTGACTGATACATCAGTAGCAGGTCTTTTGCGGTATGCATTCGGGGCAGAAGGGCCTGAATTACATGGAGAGGTTTCTCAAGCAGGTATAACACTCACGTTTCAAAAAATGCTAAATGCTGATGACGTATCGATTACACTCTTTCAATCTCCAGATTTATCACCATTGAGTTGGATTACTGTCCCTACAGTAGAAGTTCTTTCCGAAGATGTTCCTCTCTTAGGTCGTGAGACGATTACTGTTGGCCCGCTGGTGACTACCCCGAGTCAGATGTTCTATCGCCTAGAAGTGAAGGTAAGGTAAGAGGAGGGTGGGTGAGATGTGGTGGAATTTATATTTCCATTGAAGTCGATAGCTTTTCTGTGTTAGCTAGATATTATGAAATTCTGGATTATTAGTATTTTAGCCTGTGCATCATCTAGCGCGTCTGCCTTTGTTGTTACGTTAGACTCTGCGCTTTTCTCGGTAAACCAAACGTTTAGCTCAGTATCGAGTTTTCAATTTGAAATCGATATCGCCGCACCTCTTGCAGCCGGGACGACTTATTCAAACCCTCCGCTCAATGGCGTTGAGTATACCATTGGTGGAAACTTGGATCCCATGACTCCATCAGGGTTTCCTGCATTCTTATTAGAGAGAACCATCAGTTCTGCTGATTTCTATGCACAGGGGAGTTCGTTAAATTTTACAATCGCTGCGAATGCTGACTTGAGTGATGGTTTACAAATCAGTGAGCTGAGCGGAATCGACCCAGTTTTTACGCTCAATGCTCGTGAGGTAGATACAGGGCGTTATCATCCGAGCCTATTTGAGTTAAATGGTGATGGCTCAGGGAGAGTTCAGAACTCTAACAATTTTGGAGCGACGACTCTCAATCCAAGTTCAGGAGAATTAGTAAATCTCGACTTTGGCGAAGAATATATCTCGGATCTCACATTTGATCCTGCCACTACAACGATCGCAGTGCCTGAGCCGTCTTCTATCGTTCTATCGCTTGCCGCCTTGCTCATGGCAACGTGTGTGCGGCGAAGACAAGTGTAATGATTTACAAGCCAGCATCGAGCCATGCCTCGATGCCTCCGATGGTATTTCGGACATTTTTAAAGCCATTCTCTAGTAGGTAGGCTTGAGCTTTCGCGCTGCGCATACCAGATTTGCAGTGGATGATGTAATCGGCCTCTTTATCCCAGTGTGCGCTGGCTTGTGGTAGTTCGCTCAGAGGGACGAGTTTTGCTTGATCGATGTGAGCTTCTTCCCACTCCTCTGGTTGGCGGACATCGATGAGCTGACCAGTCCAGTCTGCTTCGAGAAGGGCGGCGAGGTCTGTAACGGATATTTCTGACATGGAACAAGGGGTGGGGATGTAGGAAATGGGGGATGTAATAGTGGGGCTGTCTCCACAGAGGAGGCAGGAGGGATTTTTCGAGAGATTTAAGCTGCGGAAACGCGTGGTGAGCGCATCGTAGTAGGTGAGCTTCCCGAGTGGTGGTTCGGCGACTGCCGCGATGAGTTTGATCGCTTCCATAGCTTGGAGAGATCCTATAATTCCCGGGAGCACGCCCAGGACACCAGCCTCATCTCATGTGGGAGCTGCGCCTTCTGGTGGAGGCTCGGCCAGCATGCATCGGTAGCAGGGACCGCCTAGATGAGGAGCGAAGACGCTCATCTGACCTTCGAATCGGAAGATGCTTCCATAGATGTTAGGCTTCTTAGCTAGGACGCATGCATCTGCTGATGCGAAACGAGTGGGGAAGTTGTCACTGCCATCTACTATGACATCGTATTGAGAGACGAGTTCTAATGCGTTCTCAGCTGTAAAACGCGTGTGATGTGTGATGATCTCTATGTGCGGATTGATAGAGCGTAGTCGGGCAGCAGCGCAGTCGAGCTTACTCTGGCCAACTTGATCTTCAGAAAAGAGGATCTGGCGCTGAAGATTCGATGACGAGATGGTGTCTGTGTCAACGAGACCGATACGACCGACTCCAGCAGCAGCGAGGTAGAGAGCAGCGGGTGACCCGAGTCCACCGACACCGATGCAGAGAACGGAGCCAGACTTTAATCGTAACTGTGCATGCTCGCCAAAGCCTGCAAGCATGGTGTGGCGCTTGTAGCGCTTGTGTTCTTCTGGGCTGAGCATGAGCTTAAAATGGAAGAATTTTTACATTCTTATAGCGGACGATATCTCCATGACCGCAGAAGACGATGGCTCCCTCACGGCGTTTGACACCTGTATGATCGGGGTGCTTTAGAAGTGCCTCGCTGAGGGATGCGCTGGTGACGAGAGTTCCATTTAGAATCACGCTTACCATGTCTCCACTGACGATGATGCGTTGCTGATTCCACTCTCCGATAGGCTTAAGATGTCCTCTTTTCGCAGCAGTGAATTTATAGAGCGAGCCGTGGAATTGCCAGTCTTTGAGATGTTTGTATTTCTCGGCGGTGTTATCGAGAACTTGGATTTCCATGCCTGTAGCGGCAGGATCGCCTGAGCCGGGATAGTGGATGCCAATTCCATTATTTGCCCCGGCTGTGAGTTGGAATTCAAGGTCTAGGATGTAATTTTTAAAAGACTGTTTTGTCTGGAGAAATGCACTCTTCGGTGTGGCTTCGATGCTGCCATCGATCACTCTGTAGCCGAGGTGTTCCGTTTTACCTGAGCCGCCCCAGTTGGTGAAATCTTTACCGTTGAAGAGGGTGATCCAGTCATTGCTTGCCATGGGAGCGCGCTTAGGCGCCTTAGCTGGATGATGAGCAGAGGGAGATGGAGACTGCTGTGCCGATAAGGGCAGGATGAGAAAGCAGATGAGAATCGTGATGCAACGCATACTTGGAAGTAGGTAGGACTGGTGAAGAGTAACGATGGGATACGATTTTTCCAAACCTAGATTCCAGAGAAGATGCAGTCGCGGGTGATAAATCTAGATGCTTCTTTGTTAGTAAGGTTCTTACGCCACTTCTCCATTCGCTCTCAGAGGTTAATAGAGCACTTTTGGCCAAGCGGAGGAGAGTTCCCTGCTGGAGTAGTGCGTTTTCTAAAGGACTTCTGCAGTAGGAAGGGAAAGTAGCGATTTGTTTTCAGCTTGATCATCCAGATTATCTGAATAATATTTATGAATCGAGTATAAACCGTATTTTTGAGGAGGATTAGGTTATGCTAAATATTCCAGATCTTCGCTCCTTTTATCTGAAGACCCTCTTCACTGAGCAGCAGGTGAATCACGAATACTCTTTAAGTCAAACCTTGCGCTGCCATGTTTAATTCACCGTTTTGGAATAAATGTTACGATTAGTATGTAGCCCGTAAATTAATATGAAATATGTTTTAATAATGTTGTTTTTTTTGACGAGAGTTGAAGCTAAACCTGAGATGTTAAGTTCAGAAATTCT
>CALFDI010000226.1 GCA_937952875.1 uncultured Verrucomicrobiales bacterium | reverse complement strand
GCACCTCTTGCAGAATTGAAGTTGGACTTAAAAGCCGTCCGTTTTTTAGTTGAATGTGCACTCTTCTTTTATCCGCGCTTAGAGAGGTTAGCAGATCCGCGAGGCACGCTTGATACGATCGAGCGCTTGACGCTTCATGAGATGGATCTGCGAAATGAGATCGCTGGGACTCATCGATTGCGAACACTACGTGATGAGGGTGAGAAGGCGTATCCCGAGCTGCAGCGGCTCACATTTCCTCACATTTATGAAGAACTCACAAGTCGTCAGGTTTTAGTAGTTGAAGAGATTGCGGAGCCAAGTGTGAGAGAGCGCTTGAATCACAAAGACTTTCAGTATGAAGACGTTTTAGCTCTTTTTCAGATTCACGGATATTTTGTATTCAAGCGCGGAGAGTTTCACGGAGATCTTCATCCGGGGAATATCTACGGCACAGTCGCAGGATTCTGGATGATAGATAACGCGAACGTTGAAGTCGTCGACCAAGGCTTCTCTAGCGGGCTTTTACGTTTTTTGAATTGCTTAGGACGCAACGAATTCCAATCTGCAGCATTGGTCATTGAAGGGCTTGCTGTTGAGCCGCTCGCAGATAATACAGTCTTCGTTAAGGCGTTTGAGACTCTCTACAAAGGCTTCGGTGGAAAGCCGATAGGCGAACAGAGCTTGACGACTCAGATGATGAAGACTGTCAGGCTCGCAGTCGAAAGCGGTTTGGAATTCCCCGAAGGAGCATTCCCAGTCATCAAGACTCTGATGTATCTTGATGGAATTGCTTTGGGATGCGCGCCAGATCGAATTCTGTTAGATGATGTGATGGAGTTTTCTGATACTCAACCTACGAGTGAAATCATATAAGGGGAGCTACAGAATTAATTTTTCATCTCTAATGTCTTGTAAAGAAAGGCATGGACATCTGCTGCGTAATCGATGCGTTTACTGGTCGGTGTTCCTGCACCGTGACCAGCGTCTGTCTCGATACGAATCAGCACAGGATTCGCACTGTCTTTCTTATGCGCAGCCTGTAGTGCGGCTGCGAATTTAAATGAGTGCGCGGGAACCACACGGTCGTCGTGATCTCCCGTCGTGACCATCGTTGGAGGATATTCAGTGCCAGCTTTGAGGTTATGATAAGGGGAGTATTTTCTCAGAAGAGGGAAGATGTCCTTATCTTCGGAGCTGCCGTATTCTGCCACCCATGCCCAGCCGATGGTGAACTTATGAAAGCGCAGCATATCGAGAACGCCAACAGCAGGGAGGGCTGCTCCGAAAAGGTCTGGCCGTTGAGTCATGCAAGCGCCGACGAGAAGGCCGCCGTTTGAGCCTCCTGAAATGGCGAGTTTCTCTCGAGATGTGTATTTGTTCTCAATAAGCCATTCAGCAGTGCTAATGAAGTCGTCGAAGACGTTTTGTTTATTATGTAGCATGCCAGCCTGGTGCCACTCTTCTCCATACTCGCTACCGCCTCGGAGATTACTAAGGACAAAGACGCCGCCCATCTCCATCCATTGAATTCGAATGGTGGAGAATGAAGGAGTAAGGTTCACATTGAAGCCACCATAACCGTAGAGAAGTGTTGGGTTAGAACCATCTAATTTGAGTCCTTTTTTATGAACGATGAATGAAGGAACTTTTGTTCCGTCTTTAGATGTGACAAAGATTTGTTTCGATTCAAATTGTTCAGGATCGTAAGCGAGCTTTGGCTTCTTAAAGATGGTGCTCTTATTACTGGGAATATCGTAATGGTAAAGTGTTGTTGGTGTGTTGAAGGAGGTGTAGTAGTAGAATGTCTCAGTTGAATCAGCTTTTCCACCGAAGCCTCCTGCTGAGCCAAGTCCTGGGAGGGCAATCTGTGACATGAGCTTGCCGTCCATGTCGTGACGCTGAACGATGCTCTTGGCATCTTTCATGTAAGTGACGAAAAACTGCCCGCCCGTATGATTGACGTCTTCTAATGTGTCTTCTGATTCTGGGATGACTTCTTTCCAGTTTGCCCGATCAGGATTCTCAAGATCGATACTGATGAGTCGCCCTTTTGGAGCATCTAAATCAGTCATGAAGTAGGCGATGCTTCCTACGTTCGTTACGTAATTATAGGAGGCATCGAAATCTTTTAAAAGTTCGACGAAAGAAGAGTCTGCTGTTTTGAGGTTTTTGTAGAAAAATCCATTTTTAGGGCTCGTCCCTTGTGTGACGTAAATCATGAGGTAGTCGCCATCGTCTGTGACGAATGCTCCAAGACCCCACTTTGGCTGATCATCACGCTTATAGACGAGAGTATCCTTGTTCTGGGGATCGCCTAATTTATGAAAATAGATTTTTTTGTGTTCATTTGTTGCGGTGAATTCATCGCCTTTTTTTGGCTGATCGAAGCGCCCGTAGTAAAAGCCTGAGTCATCGCTGGCCCATGAGGCTCCTGAGAATTTTGACCACTCGATGTGATCGCTTAAGTCTTTACCTGTTCCGATATCGCGGACCTTCCATTCGACCCAATCAGACCCTGCACGAGAGATTCCGTAGGCCATGAATTTCCCGTTATTGGAAATAGAGGTGCTCTTGAGCGCGACAGTTCCATCTTCCGAGAGCGTATTTGGATCGAGGAGTATTTTTCCAGGGTCCGAGAGATCTTGAGTTGTATACAGAACGGATTGATTCTGAAGGCCATTATTTTTGGAGTAAAAATAGCGGTCGCCTTTTTTGGATGGCAGCCCATAGCGCTCATAGTTCCAGAGCTCAGTGAGGCGGGAGTGGATGTCCTTTCGCTTTGGTATCGTATCAAGGTATGACTGGGTGACTGCATTCTGGGACTTGACCCAGGCCGCAGTCTCGTCTGAGCGATCATCTTCCAGCCAGCGGTAAGGATCTTTGACTTCGACACCATGATAGGTGTCAGTGACATCTTCAGTGCGAGTTTCAGGGTAGGTGAGAGGAGCTGCAGAAAGGGAAAGTGAGGTAGACACGAGAATAATGGCTAAACGTTTCATTATGCTTATAAGGTGCGCGAAAAATCGTTTAGCGAAAGAGTAATGTGCGAGTTATTTCTAGCGGCCCTCCAGGGCGCTTATTGTGATAGATATTGGTGGTCCGGTGGTTTCACCACCGGCTAGGTTCTATCGCCCCGCCGGGGCTGGAGGGGGCATTTGAAGAGGAGCATTTTGGTGAACGGTATTTCTATTGGTTCCTTGAGACGCTTGATATGAGATACGTTTGCTGTTTTATGGTTTTACCATTGGCTAGGTTCTGGTGCCCCGCTGGGGCAGGGTGGGTGTTTCGTGAGAAGCCGTGTATTTGGGTGGGCTGCTAGAGATTACGTGATTTTTTGTCTCAATGCCCCGGAGGGGCTTAAGAATATAGCCGGTGGTGAAACCACCGGACGACAGGCGCGTTTCAAATTAAGTGTCCCGGAGGGACACTAGAAATGTTAATTGTTCACGTATGCCATCAACCCATTCATCATTGTATTACCACATCGTATTCTCAACCAAGAATCGAGAGCGTTGGTTTGATTCTGAATTTTGTCCACGACTTCATCGATATATTGGAGGGGTTATTCGCGGTTTAGAAGGCACTGCAATTGCAGTAGGAGGTGTATCAGATCACGTTCATATTCTGATGAGCTTAAAACCGACACATCGTCTTTCAGATGTGTTACGTGTAATTAAGGCTGAGTCCTCTAAGTGGATTAAAGAAACGACCAAAAGAACTTCGTTTCAATGGCAGGAAGGTTACGGAGTGTTTTCTGTCGGGGCTCCGCAAGTAGAAGATGTGAGAGACTATGTCTTAAACCAAGAGGAGCGCCACCGAATGAAGAGTTTTCAGGATGAGTATGTGTCGTTATTGAAACGGGGCATGGTTGAATATAATGAGGAGTATTT
>CALFDI010000225.1 GCA_937952875.1 uncultured Verrucomicrobiales bacterium | reverse complement strand
ATGAGAATGAGGCCACGGCGCTCCTCGCACAGCTCCTCGACAACTGGGTAATGCCCCAGCAAAGCCAGATCTGGAATCTTCGACGGGATATGCCGATAGACGGCCTCGATTTCTCCCCGGCTAAAGTGAACGTTCCCCCTGAAGCGGCCGAGGTCTTTTATTTGAAATGCGAAGTCGACTTCCCAATTCTCCTGTAACTGGCTACGCTGCTTTTCCGACATCGATGCGAAAATGAGATCTCGCGCCTCATCAGCAGATAACTCCCCGTCACCGATGGCTACGATCGCCCCATCAATACGTGCTGCTGGAGGTGCGCCGACACAAATATGTAAATCAGAAGCCTTCAGTTGAAGAGCTTTTCTGAGGTAATCTAAGATCGTTTTAGTAGATGAGAACTCCATGATGAGAAAAAATGTGTGTGTCGTGTCGGCCTACTCGAATCCACTCATGATTCGGTTATAGTCATGAGGGTTCTTGGCATACATTTGCGCCTGTTCTTGAGTGATAAATCCGGCACTAGAAGCCGCGACGAGAGATCTGAGGAAGCTCACATTTGTCGGCGAGTTCTCTCTTTCTAGCAACTCACTAAGATCTTCATAGCGCTGTTCATTGATCCATTTCTGAACGATCGAGTCATTTTGCAGAACTTCTATAATAGGCATCACACCACCGTGAGTAGTGGCGAGCAGCTCTTGGAAGCAGATTCCGATCAATTGTTGCGAGAGAATTTTACGAACCCCTTCACGCTGAGACTCTTTGAAAAGAAGAGTGAGGCGCTCTATCGCTTCTATCGTGCCTGACGAATGGAGTGTTGAAACGACGAGGTGACCGGACTCTGCAGCCCTGAGAGCAATATTCGCTGTCTCCTCATCTCGAATCTCTCCCACAAAGATGATATCCGGATTCTGCCTCAGTGACGCGCGGAGAGCAGAGGCAAAGTCATCGGTATCAGAGCCGAGTTCGCGTTGTGAAAAGAAGCTCTTATCATCTTTTAAAAGATATTCGATCGGGTCTTCGATCGTTAAGATATGAGCTGACTTTGCTGCGGCTACACCCTGCAAGGCAGCTGCGAGCGTCGTCGACTTTCCTGCACCTGCTGCGCCCGTCACAAGAATAAGACCCGACTCCCGCATGAACCATGGCATCAGTGTGTGAGCAGGCAGCCCTAGAGTATCTAGATCCGGAATATCTGTGCTCACAGGCCGGAGAGCAGCCGCATGACTTCCGAGTGTGCGATAAAGGTTCACCCGCACGAATGAACCAGAGTCGGAGAGTTGGTGGCGTTTATCGTATTCTTGAGAAGAATCTGGATCTCCTCCACACATCTTCCAAAAGTCCACCATCTGCTCGGCTGATATAACCGTATCGTCTGCAGAGCCGATCCCACCATTGAGACGGTATCTAAGAGGCTTTCCTGACTCGATAAAAACATCAGAACATCCTTGCTCGAAGAAGGTCTCAATCAGCTGCTCTATAGAATGTGACATGGGTGTTTTGCAGTTTATTACACAATGGGAGTGATAATTACCTCTCACTCTCATCGTCATGTGTAACCTTCCTTTTCAAAGCCAAATCGCAAGGAAGTCTGTCAGGAAGCTCGCATTCGAAGCATGTTTTCGCGAATTGATTTAGTCGATTGTTTGAGAATCTGAAACTTTTGCAGCCTTTTCGCGCATTTCGCATTGACTGATTCAGATGTCAGCACTATTCCCACGCCTCCGCCAAACCTCTTTCTTTTAAACACTTTTCTCCCATGGCTACAGCTCAAGTTATCCTCCGCACCAAGATCGAAAATCTTGGAGCCGAAGCAGACATCGTCACCGTAAAGGCTGGCTTCGCACGTAATTACCTCGTCCCACAAGGCAAGGCATACGAAGCAAACGATGAGAATCGCAAGAACCTTGAAGATCTTCAAAAAGCTCGCGTCGTTCGCGAAGCTGAAGAACTCCAAGTCGCTGAGAAGCTCGCTGCTAAGATCAAGAAGCTCAAGGCATCATTCACTCTCGAGACAGGCCAGGGTGGCAAGGCATTTGGATCAGTCACATCTATCGATCTTCATAAGAAGCTCGAGGAAAACGGCGTCAAAGTCGACCGCAAGACTATCCAACTCGACAAGCCAATCAAAACATCTGGCAAGCAGTCAGTTGAGATCAAGCTTCACTCAGACATTTCTGTAAACTTCAACTTCAACGTCGAGACACCTACGACTGAGGAAGAAGACGCTGAAGCGAGCGAATAATTTCGATTCACTCTTTATATTTATTTTCCAAAAGGCGCCCCTGAGAAGGAGCGCCTTTTTTCTTTTCCTTATCAGCCGTCTGGCTCCACTCTTCTTATCGTGATCCCCGGCTCAGAATCCATCACTCTCCCTGCGAATTTTTCGGAATTCACTCACATCATAGATGTGCGCTCGCCAGGAGAATTCGCTGACGATCACATTCCTGGAGCTATTAATCTACCTGTTCTCACAAATGAGCAGCGTGCAGAAGTCGGCACACTCGATAAACAGGTCTCACCTTTCCACGCTCGGCGACTCGGGGCTCACTACGCCACAGACAATATTAGCCGCCATCTCGCAGATAGTCTTTCAGACATGGATAAAGACTTCACCCCACTCGTCTACTGCTGGCGGGGAGGAATGCGATCGAACAGCTTTGCCACCATCATGAGAGCCATCGGCTGGCGAGCGCGAACCATCCAAGGCGGGTATAAAGCGTATCGTAATCATGTGATCACACGCTTAGAGGAGCTACTGGCGACCACAGAACTCCAGCTTCACGCGCTTTCAGGCCTCACTGGCTGCGGAAAGACGAAAATTCTCCACGCGCTTGCACGCAATGGGCACCAAGTGCTGGATCTAGAAGGACTCGCCAATCACCGAGGCTCTCTCCTCGGAGATGATCCCACACAGCCGCAGCCAAGCCAAAGACTCTTCGAAACACATCTCTTAGAGACTCTTGAACGCTTTGATCTCTCAGAACCCATCTGGACAGAAGCGGAATCGAGTAAAATCGGAAAGATCCAATGCCCCCCCGCCCTCTGGCAAAAGCTCTCTCAATCTATCACATATCAGGTCAAACTCCCCCTAGCGAATCGAGCGGAACTGTTAAAAACTGACTACGCACATTTCATGGAAGACGGAGAATCACTTTGCGGCATTTTAGATCATCTCCGGCGCCTACGCGGTCACGCACAAGTCGATCGCTGGCATGAACAGATCCGATCTGCCGACTGGAAGAACTTTTTGCAGAGCATACTGCATGACCATTATGACCTGAGCTATCGAAAGCCCGGCCAGACATCCAATTACCCCGAGCCTAGTCATACTATAAATATAGTAAATGAGACTCAAGAGTCCATTGAGCAAGCAGCGCAGGAACTCCTTCAAATTAATTTGGACTAACT